>JAKABL010000052.1 GCA_021801885.1 bacterium | reverse complement strand
TCAATGAGATGGCGAGAGGGTTTTGTTGCTGAACTGATTGTATTCCTTGTCTTCGCGCTTATCGTGGCCGGGGGATTGGTCTATGTGCATTATTACTATCTCCCGCAGGTGGCGATGAAAAACGCCGTCTCGTCATCAACGTCTACCGGCGTTGCTGTGGCAACGACTTCGGTCGCCGTAAGTTCATCTTCAACGGCAGCCGCCGCGCCGCGTATCGCGAGTTCCTCGCAGACCACTCCGACGTTCCCATGTTCATACGAAGACGCTTCCAATGTGGGGGTGGTATTGCATGGAGTATGGCCGTCGTATATGGATCCTTCCATCGTGGAAGCGGAGGGGAGCGGGGGGAGCTCCGCCATTAATGCGAACGTATCCGAGGGATTGTATTGTGTGAAAGCTGCCATACAAGGCGTGGATTTGCTTGGACTTTCCGAAAATAAGTCGAATGGGAATGCGATCATAACGTATGTGGTGGACCCTCAGAAGGGGCAGTATTATACCGTCGATGCGCGTTCGACCGCGATTGCACTTTTATTTTCCAGCCCGGTTCTTTTCAGCGGGGATCCTGCACAGGCAAAAATCAATTTATCGGTGATCGCAAGCGACCCTGCGATTCCGGAGCTCGCTCAACTTATACAATCCACTTCTCACCCCGTAAATCAATTGGGTAATACCAGTACCCAATGGGGCGCGCTCTATGAGACGGCTCTTGCGAGGATCTTAAAGAAGATCCTTGGCGCTGCATCGCCGTCGGCGAACAACGCTGCTCCACCCTCGTCCGCAACCAACTCGTATGCGAATGGTTCGACCGTGGGCGATCCGGTGGTCACTTCGTTCTCGGCGGCCGGCGGTCCGACGTTTTCTTTATCGGCGTATAATTACAGCACCATCACCTTCCAGGTGCAGTGCGGGAATTTTGTCGCGGAGGTACAACATCCCGACGGATCGGTCACATTCCCCACGGGCAGTGCATCTATCTGCAATGCGCCGCAATATTATTCCAAAGCAAACTTTAACGAGACTCCAAGTCAGTCTCCGGCTATGAATAATGTGCCGTTGGAACTATACAATGCGCAGGGAATAGTGGATGGATCGCAAACCACAATTGTGAGCCCTACGAATGCGAGCGGCACCGCGACGCTCATTATCAATCTTTGCAGTACCGCTGGGAAATGCGTTCAGCGATCGGCGTCGTTCCCGGTGTACGCAAAAGGATAGGTCCTTACACAGGGAATCGCCCGCGAGTCTCGTGCGCGCCGTCGCGCGCGCAGAGCCTGGGCACCGCCTCACCGATTTTCGCTGCTGCGAAAATCGGCTCCGGCGTTCGATCCTCAATAGGAAAATACAGTTGGTTCTCCTTTCCCTCCGAGAGGGAATCTCGGAGGCGCGAAGGCGGCGAGTGCCTAGGTGCGAAACCAGCAGGTTTCGACGCCGTCCCTTTCGGGAGTATTCTTGTAGTAGCCCCACGGGGAATCGCCCGCGGCTCTTGCTCGCGCCGTCGCGCGCGCAAGGCCTGGGCACCGCCTCACCGATTTTCGCTGCTGCGAAAATCGGCTCCGGCGTTCGATTCTCTATTGGAACAAGCGATAACTACAAGAAGGGCACTTTGCGTTGAAGGGAGTCTCGGAGGCGCGAAGGCGCCGAGAGCCTAGGGGCGCGTTCAGCAGAACGCGACCCCGTCCCTGAAAAGCAAAGTGCCCTTCTTGTAGTTATCGTAGCCCCACGGGGAATCGAACCCCGATTTACGCCGTGAAAGGGCGCTGTCCTAGCCATTAGACGATGAGGCCGTGCGGTGCTGCGCGGGAGGATCCCGGGGGATTCTCTGCGCCGCTCATATAGTATAATAAAAGCACATAGATTTCAAAGGTCGAAATTCGCATGTAATCATATAGTGATAATGTTCTATCCGCTGTTATTCATTGGGTATGGAAGCGTCGCGATGCTCGTGCTGCGCGTGGCGCTCGGCGCGATCTTCATCGTGCACGGATGGCCCAAGGTGAGCAATCTGAAAAAGAACGCCGGCGTGTTCGACAGCATGGGATTCAAGCCGGGCGCGTTCTGGGGAACGCTCGCCGCGCTCCTCGAGTTTTTCGGCGGTATCGCGTTCGTGCTCGGACTCTTCGTGGGATCCCTCGCATTCCTCTATGCCGTTCAGTTTGCGGTGATCCTCGTATGGAGGATCGGCAAGGGCGACAAGTTCTGGAGCGGCTGGGAGTTCGACCTCCTTATTTTCGCGGCGCTTCTCCTCTTTATCGGCACCGGCGCGGGAAATTTCGCCATCGGCCACCTTTTCGGCGGCTATCGCTGACGGGTTGAGCCGGGATTCTCGGCGTGGTAGGATGTCGGGAACGACCGTAAGAAAACTCCGCTGTGACCATGGCGGAGTTTTTCTCAGCAACGAACCACATCGCACGATGGAAGGAACTATCGCGGAATCTATGCCGGAGAAGGAATGTGCGCAGAGCAGGGGATCGCACACGGGCACGCGCGCCGAGCGGTTCTTCGAGATGCTGCCGGCCATCCTCACGTGGGCCACGCTCGTGCTCATGGTGCTTTTGTCGCGATTCCTCCCGTTCTGGGTCGCCGTGTTCATCATTCTTTTTGATACCTATTGGCTCTTAAAGACGGTCTATCTCATATTCCATCTTCGCGCGACGTTCGCCGAGATGCGCCGGGTGCAAAAGAAGGATTGGCTCGCCGCGCTCAAAGCGGGCGGGAGCGCGCGGTACGCGGCCGACGTCGCGAGCGTGGGCACCGGTACGGCGAACGGTGTCGGCGCGGGATCCCTGATGCGCCCGGGACGGCCGTCGTGGGCGGACATCCACCACCTCATCATTCTGCCGATGTACAACGAACCGTACGAAGTGGTGCGGGACAGTTTTGCGCGGCTTGCGGACGTGCGGTATCCGAAGGACAGGCTTCTCGTGGTGCTTGCGCTCGAGGCGCGCGCGGGGAACGGTGCGCAGGAGACGGCGGCAAAGATCGAGGAGGAGTTCGCCGATCGCTTCGGCCGGTTCCTCGTGACGACGCACCCCGCGGACCTTCCCGGAGAAATTCCCGGCAAGGGATCGAACGAGGCGTGGGCGGGTCGCGAAGCGAAGGAGAAGATCGTCGACGTGATGGGGGTCTCGTACGATCATGTGCTCATATCGGTCTTCGACATCGACACGCAGGTCTTTCCCGATTACTTCGGCCGCCTCACCTATGTGTTCCTCACGGCGGGAGGGGATCCGGTCCGGGCGATCTACCAGCCGATCCCGTTCTTCACGAACAACGTGTTCACCGCGCCGGCGCTCGCGCGCATCGTGGCGTTCTCCACGACGTTCTGGCAGATGATGCAGCAGTCGCAGCCCGAACGCCTTACGTCGTTCTCGTCGCAATCGGTGCCGCTTCGCACGCTCATCGACATCGGTTTTTGGGACCGCGACATCGTGTCGGAGGACTCGCGCGTGTTCTGGCAGGGATTCCTCCGCTACCACGGCGACTTCCGCGTCGAGCCGCTCTTCTATCCCGTGTCGATGGACGCGAATGCGGCGCCGTCGTTCTGGGGCACGATGAAGAACATTTACAAGCAGCAGCGGCGGTGGGCGTGGGGCGCCGAGAACATTCCCTACATGCTCGAAGGGTTCCGTGCCGACCCTTCCATTCCCAAAGGAAAGAAACGCTATTGGACCTTCAACGCCATCGAAGGATTTCACTCATGGTCCACGAATTCTCTCATGATCTTCGCGCTCGGCTGGCTGCCGCTCTGGCTCGGCGGAAGCCATTTCGGCCATTCGCTCCTTGCGTTCATGCTCCCGTCGATCACGCGATGGATCGTATCGCTTTCCATGATCGGCATCGTGACCTCCGCCATATTCGCAATCGCACTCCTTCCAAAGAAACCGGGGGGGCAGCCGTTCAAGCTCGGCGAATACGTATGGTATTTCTTCCAGTGGGCACTCCTCCCCATCACGCTCATCGTGTTCGGCGCATTCCCCGCCATCGAGGCGCAGACGCGGCTTGCCATTGGAGGGAAATGGCGGCTCGGATTCTGGGTGACGCCAAAGTCGCGGTGACGGCGCCGCGAAGCGGACCATCATGGAGAGGCGCTGCTACGCGCTGCGCCGCATATCATCCCGTGTGGTGCGCGCGATTTGGTATAATAGAACTATGAACGCGCGCTCAGGATATACCCTCGTCGAACTGCTCATCTTCCTCGCGATCTCCGCGGTGGTCGTCGTGGCGTTCACGGGGATCCTCGTGGTGACCGTGCAGATCCAGGGGCGGCAATCCTCCGCGGCGACGGTCCAGCAGGAGAGCACGGCGC
>JAKABL010000051.1 GCA_021801885.1 bacterium | reverse complement strand
TCGCGAAATGCATCGCGCATACGTCCACCACGTTCTACGGCGCATGGTGGTGCCCCAATTGTGCGGCGCAGAAGACGAAGTTCGGCACCGGAGCGCAGTATCTTCCCTATAAAGAGTGCGCGCTGCCGAATCAGAATGAGAACGCCGTCTGCACCGCGGCAGGGGTGACCCGCTATCCCACATGGGTCTTCCCCGACGGATCGCGCCTTGTCGGCGTGCAATCCCCCGCCACACTCGCCCAAAAGACCGGATGTCCGCTGCCGACATCGACGTGATATACTAAGAATATGCCCATGGCATCGTTCATCCAATTCGCCATCAATGCCTCGTCCGTGATCACGGTCATCGCCGATGCGTTCGTCCTCATGCTTCTCATCATCCTCCTTACCCCGCTCCAGGATCGGGGGTGGGGCAAGACCGTGGCGCGGTTCTTCGGTCGCCGCGCGATCCATTATGCGTTCGCCGTAGGGCTCGTCTCGGTGGCGGGAAGCCTGTTCTTCTCCAATATCGCCGGGTTCGAGCCTTGCGAGCTGTGCTGGATCCAGCGCGGTCTTCTCTATACGCTCACCGTGGTCCTTGCCGCAGGATTCATCCTGCGCCGCACGGAACGCCGACGCGCGATCGAAAAATTCATGCGTATGGCTGGTCTTGTCCTCTCCGGGATCGGGGTCCCTGTCGCGGTATACAACGTCTGGCTCCAGCTCGGCGGCGGCGCGCTCATCCCCTGTTCCGCCACGGGACCAAGCTGCTCCTACGTCTACTTCATACGGTTCGGCTATGTGACGATCCCCACCATGTCGCTCACCGCATTCCTTCTCATCATCGCATTCATGCTCCTCGGAGAAGGATACGCGGAGGTCTAGCGCACGGTGCGATCCCGCTCCGGATCTTCCGGGTATCCGCCATGCGCCGGAGTTGTGATCCGGCGCATTTTCTTCTATACTATCTTCCCATGGCAACCATCTACTCCAATCTCAAGAAACTTTCGGACAAGAACGGTGCGATAGAGTTCCAGGCGGAGATCCCCGCGGAAATCATCGAACGCTATGCGCTCGATGAGCTTGCGCGCTATGCGGAAGGGTTTGCCCTCCCGGGATTCCGCAAGGGCAAGGTCCCGCACGCGCTCGTACGGCAGCATGTCGGCGAAATGGAATTGCTCGAAGGAGCGGCCGACGAGGCGCTCCGCGACGCCATGCGCGAGATCGTGGACGCGGAGTCGCTCGACGTGCTCGGGCGGCCGGAGCTTACGGTGACGAAGATCGCTCCGCAGAACCCTCTGGAGTTCACGATCCGTTTTGCGAAAGCCCCCGACGTGTCGCTTCCCGACTATCGGAAGATCGCAAAGACGGTCATGGAGAAAAAGCGCGATCTCTCCGTGACCGATGAGGAGATCGATGAGGCCATAGGCCGCATTCGCAGCATGACCGGGATGGCGCCGGCGAACGAGGGCGAGACGCCCGCTCCCCTCACCGATGAGGAAGCCAAGAAATTCGGGCCGTTCGAAAATGCCGAAGCGTTCAAAAAAGAGCTCGCAAAAAGCCTCTTGCGGGAGAAAGAGCTGCACGAAAAGGACCGCGTCCGCGAAGCGATGATCGAAGCGATCGTAGCGCAGGCCAAAGTAAAGGTTCCCCCCATGCTCATAGACCAGGAACTGCGCGAGTTCACCGAGGACCGCGACCGGAGGATCGCGGACGCAGGACTTTCCATGGAACAATATCTCAAGGAGACGAAAAAGACCGCCGACGCGCTCGCGGAAGAGGAACGCGCACTCATCGAAAAGGACATCACTATGAGCCTCGTGATCCGCGCGCTACGCGCCAAGGAACCCTCGATGGAACCCTCGGAACGGGACATCCAGCTCATGATCGCCCGTCTCAAACTCCGCGATCCCGATCGTGACGAAGGTTCGCTGCGACGCAGTGCGGAAGCGAGCATGATCCAGGAAAAGCTCTTTGCCATGCTCGAAGGAACGGACGCGGCGGCGGCGCACAACGATACCGCATCGCCGGCGGAAACGGTGTAGTATACTAAAACCATGATCATCAACGATAAAGTCGCCGTCGTGACCGGCGCGTCCGAAGGCATAGGAAAGGCGATCGCGGAAGCGCTTGCCGCAAAAGGCGCGAAGCTTGTGCTCGCCGCGCGGAACGAGGAGCGTCTCGCGGAACTCGCCCAGGCGCTCGGCAACGGCGCGATCGCGGTGCGGGCGGATATGACGAGCGAGGCCGACATCCGAAACCTTATGGACCGCGTCCTTGCGATCCACGGGCGCATCGATATCCTCGTGAACAACGCCGGACAGGGACTCTACGGTCCAATAGAATCGGTGGACCTCGATCAGTACCGGAAGATCTTCGCGCTCAATGTAGCGGGGCCGCTCTATGCCATGAAACTTGCGATCCCGCAGATGCGCGCGGAAGGCGGCGGCGCCATCATTAATGTGAGCTCGCGCGTCTCGAAGAACTATTACCCCATGCTCGGCGCCTATGCCTCCACAAAATACGCACTGAACGCACTGTCGCTCACCGCGCGCAAGGAGCTCGAAAAGGACCATATCATCGTCTCCGTGATACATCCCAAGATGACCGCGACGAATTTCGGCAAAAATGCGTTCGGCCCCCGCATGCACGAAGATCGCGGCGCGCAGGATTTCACGCCTCCCCCAGGCATGGAAGTGGACACCGCGGAGCAGGTTGCGGAAAAAACGATCGCGCTCATCGAATCGGGAGAGGCGGAGGCGGAACTGTAGCGTCCGCGCCGCGCACCACCACACCACCCTTATGCTCATCGACGACGTCACGATCCGCGTAGCCGCCGGCCACGGAGGCAAAGGCGCGATCGCATTCAATAAGAATATGATGGCCCTCGGGCCCGCAGGCGGGAGCGGCGGGAAAGGCGGGAGCGTATGGGCGGAAGGGGTGTCGGACCTCTCGGCGCTCGGGCAATTCCGCTACAAAAAGGAGATTGCCGCCGAAGACGGCCAGGAAGGCCGGGGGCAATTCCGCGACGGGCATGATGGTAAGGATCTCGTGATCAACGTTCCCGTTGGTACGATCGCGCACAATCTCACGACGGGGGAAGATGCGGAGATCGCGCACACCGGTCCCGACGCGCGGGTCCTGCTTGCAAAGGGAGGCAACGGCGGCAAAGGAAACTTTCTCTTCCGCTCGTCGCGCAACACGTCGCCGAAACGGTCGCAGCCCGGCCTTCCCGGCGAATCCTTCACGTTCCGCCTCGAACTCAAATTCATTGCGGACGTGGGGTTCGTGGGTCTGCCGAACGTCGGCAAATCGAGTCTTTTGAACGAGCTTACCCAGGCGAAGAGCAAGGTCGCGAATTACGCCTTCACCACGCTCGAGCCTCATCTTGGCGCCTACTATGGACTGATCCTCGCTGACATCCCCGGCCTTATCGAGGGTTCATCCAAGGGGAAAGGGCTTGGCACGAAGTTCCTCCGTCATATTGAACGCACGAAAGTCCTCTTCCATTGCATCTCGGCCGAATCGAACTCCCCCATCGGAGATTATCGGACGATCAGAAAAGAGCTCGGCGCATACCATAGCGCCCTCCTTAAAAAACCGGAACATCTTTTCCTCACGAAGGCGGACACGCTTTCGCCCGCCGAACTCAAGAAGAAGCTTACCGCGCTGAAACGCATCGATCCCCACGTGATTCCCGTGTCCATCCTTGACGATGCGAGCATTGCCGCAGTGAAAAAGATCCTTGGATCGCTCGGCGGCGGCGCCTAACGGCCATGCGCTATGGGATTATTTCCGCGCACGCACGATGTTGCGCGAAACGCCGTTTATCGGTATACTGCGATAGTCAGCGTTCCCTTCCAACGACACGCGCATGGCGCGCGTTCTTTTTTCAGGGAGCGCCTCTCGGCGGCGGGAGCACGCACTCACGAACGAACCCCTATGGCCAACGAAGTCATCCTCAGATTCAACGACGTCACCTTCGAATACGGCACGCGCAAGATCCTCGACGAGGCGACGTTTTCGCTGCGGCGCGGCATGAAAGTGACCCTTATGGGACAGAATGGCGCCGGCAAAACGACGATGTTCCGCCTCGTGACGGGCGAACTCCCGCCCGAAGAAGGCGACATCATACTCGAGAACGGCATGACGATGGCGATCGCGAAACAGGTGATCCCCCATACGCTCCTCGATACGACCGTCCTTGCGTTCTTCGAACAGGCCTTCCCCGGCAAAAAAATATACGACATCGAGCCGCGCATCCAAAAGGTGCTCGACGTCGTAAATCTCGCGGCGCCCCTCGATCGCACGCTGCGCTCGTTCTCCGGAGGCC
>JAKABL010000050.1 GCA_021801885.1 bacterium | reverse complement strand
ATCGAAGAGCGCTTCATGGAGCAATGGATGCTCCGTATCACGGATTATGCCGAGCGCCTGCTCGAAGGGTTAAAGGGCCTCGATTGGCCCGAGGCCACCGTGAAGCGTCAGGAGGATTGGATCGGCAAGAGCGAAGGTGCGGAGCTTTCGTTCCCGCTCGTTTTCAAAAACGGTCCGAAGGCGAACGCGCGGCGCGATGCGGATGGCGGGCCCGCAGCTATCACGGTGTTCACGACGCGTCCCGATACGCTCTTCGGCGCCACCTATCTCGTGCTTGCGCCGGAGCACCCGTGGGTCGCATCCGTCTGCGACGATGCGCATGACGTGCTTGGGAACAAGGATGACGTGAAGGCGTACGTCGAGGCGGCGTCGCACAAGACCGACCTCATGCGTCAGGAGAACGTGAAGGACAAGACCGGCGTGGAGCTCAAGGGGGTGCGCGCGGTGAATCCTGCCACCAAAGAGGAGATCCCCGTCTGGGTCGCCGACTATGTGCTTGGGGGGTACGGGACGGGCGCCATCATGGCGGTTCCCGCACACGACGAGCGCGATCATGAGTTCGCGAAGAAGTTCAATCTGCCGATCCGCATCGTTGTGGAACCCGAAACGGGGGAGAAGAAGGAGCACGAGCAATATCGTAGGAGCATCGTGGCGGTCGTGGAAGATCCGAAGACCGGCAAATATCTCACGTTGAACTGGGGCCCCCACTACGGCGGTCAGCTTTTCATCGGCGGCGGCATTGAGGAGGGGGAGGACCCCGCGGAAGCGGCGGTGCGCGAGATCAAAGAGGAGACGGGGTATGCCAACGTGGAGCTCGTGTCGCGTTCGGAGACGATGCATCATCATTATTTTGCATTCTCCAAGAATGTGGCCCGCATCACGGAAGTGACCGGTCTCTATTTCAAACTTAAGGACGAGGCGCGCGTTGCGGAATCCCCCATGGAAGATGAACAAGGCAAGTTCAAGGTGGAATGGATCACGAGGGATGCCGTGCTCGGAAAGTTCGAGGACGAGAACCATCTTCTCGTGTTCCGCCGGCTCGTGCTTCACGAGGTATATACGGGAGCGGGCGTGCTCACGAACTCCGGCGCGTTCAACGGCCGCGATTCCGAAGTCGCGAAGTGGGAGATCGTGAAGCTCGCGGGCGGCGCGCGCAAGACGCAGTACAAGATCCGCGACTGGTCGGTGTCCCGCCAGCGTTACTGGGGTGTGCCGATCCCGATGATCCATTGTCCGAAGGACGGTCCGGTGCCCGTGCCGGATGCTGATCTTCCGGTCCTCCTGCCCGAGCTTGCGGAATGGCGGCCGCACGGCACTGCGCCTTTGGCGAGCTCGCCCGAATATATGCACGTAACGTGTCCCGTGTGCGGCGGTGAGGCAGAACGCGATCCGGAAACATTTGACACGTTCATCGATTCGTCCTGGTACTACTTGCGCTATGCCGATCCCCATAACGACGCCGCAGCCTTCGATCCGGAGAAGGTCGCGCATTGGATGCCGGTGGATCTCTACATCATCGGCACGGAGCACACCGTGCTGCACCTGCTGTATTCGCGCTTCTTCACGAAATTTTTGCACGACGAAGGACTTCTCGGCTTCGAAGAGCCGTTCCTGAAGTTGCGCCACCAAGGCCTGATCCGCGGTGCGGACGGTCAGAAGATGTCGAAGAGCAAGGGCAATGTGGTGAATCCCGACGAGCTTGTCAACGAATATGGCGCAGACACCGTGCGCGTATACGAGATGTTCATGGGACCGTTCGAGGACGGCGCGCCGTGGGACCCGAAGGGGATCATGGGCGCGCACCGGTTCCTTTCGCGGGCGTGGAAGTATGTGGTGAGCGCGACCGAAAAAGGTCCGGCGGCATCCACGGATCCCGCCGCGAAGGCTGCGCTCCATCGCACGATCAAAAAAGTGACGGAAGACATCCCGGCCCTCAAGTTCAACACCGCGATCTCGGCGCTCATGATCCTTTTGAACAATCTCGAGAAGGCCGCGCCGCTCGCGAAGGACGACCTCGCCTCGTTCGTAAAGCTCGTGCATCCTTTCGCGCCGCATATGGCGCAGGAGCTGTGGTCGCGCATGGCGGGCGACGAAGGGCGCACCGGGACGACCTACCTTGATTTCGAGCCTTGGCCGACCTACGACCCCACGCGTTTTTCCGAGGATGAGGTTTCGGTCGTGCTTCAGGTGAACGGCAAGGTCCGCGATATCGTGCGCATGCCCCCGGGAACGGGGGAGGCGGCCGCAACGGCCGCCGCGCTTGCGAACGATAAGGTGCGTGCCGCGCGCGGCGGCGGGGCTGCGGAGCCGAAGCGCGTCGTGTGGGTCCCCGACACGCTTGTGAACATCGTGGACTGAGGTCTGATATCATACCAAGGAACCCATGGTTTCCAAAATCGCGATCATCATCCTCGTCCTCCTGGCGCTTGGCGCCGGCATTTTCATTTTCCGGGGCGTGAACTTCGGAACGCTCGCATTCCCTTCACTTTCGGGATTTTCAAGCTCTACGTTCAGTTTCTTCCCGGGCGGCGCCGCGGTCACCCTTCCCACGTTGTCGCAGGGATCGCCTGCGCCCTATGGGAGCAGTACGACTTACCTGGGGCCCGGGCCCGGAGGTTCCACGACGAGCCTTATGATAAACACAAGTACCGTGCCGGCGTCGCAGATCCCGAAGGGATGGACCGCCTCGCAGCTCTCCCCGTATTTCCATGAAGTGCGCATCACCGGCGTGTCCTATGGAGGAGTGAATTACTACGGCACGATCACCCTGAACGCCCAGTTCGCGAATTACGGCGCGACCGGGACGATCGATATCACGGGATGGCATATCAAGGCGCGCGCCGGCGGCGAGTTCGTCCCGCAGGCGATCGCGGTCTACGATCCGTCGGGCCTTACCGCACCCTCCGACATCCGTCTCAATAACGGGGACATCGTGTATCTCTACTCGTCATCCGCGCCGTTCAATGTGCGCCTCAACGAGTGCATCGGCTGGATCGCGCAGGTCGCCCATTTCTCGCCGCCGTTGCCGGCCTATTGCGCCCCGCCCGACGAATCGGCGGTGCAGAACTTCACCGGCGCATGCCAGGAATACGTGCAGACGCTCGGGGGATGCCAGCAGCCGAACCTTTCGAATCCGCTCATTCCGCGCACCGATTATGCGTGTCAGGATTTCCTCGAGAACAATTTTAACTATCGATCATGTTTTGCGGCACATCGCGCCGATCCCAATTTCCTCAGCAATCAGGTGTGGGTATGGATGGGGAGCAACGTGGTGAACCGTTATCACGATACCGTCGACCTGCTCGACAGGAATGGATTGCTCGTCGATCAGTATACCTACTAGGGGCGACGTACGCGTGTCCTATTTCCGCTCTGTGAGCGTCAGCTTTACGGGGATTTTCCGTTCGCCGCGGAGCACGACGAGGTGTACTTCATCGCCCACATTGAGATCTTCGAGGTAGTCTTGGATCGGATGGTCCTTGTCGAGGCGTGCGCCGTCGAGGGTAAGGATGATGTCCAGCTCGCGAATACCGGCTCGCGCCGCGGGGCTTCCGGGCACCACGGCCTCGTTATGGGGGTCTTCACGGAGCACGAGCGCACCGTAGTTCACCGAAAGCTTCATTTTCGCCTTAAGGTCGTCATCGACCATAAGGTAGCGGACGCCGAGGAGCGGACGGCGGATGCGTCCATATTTGCGGAGGTCATTGAGGTCGCGGCGAGCCGCGTTCACGGGGATGGCGAAGCCGATCTCCTGCGCTCCCGATACGATCGCGGCGTTCACGCCGACCACGCGCCCGGTACGGTCCACGAGCGGTCCGCCCGAATTTCCGGGATTGATCGCGGCATCGGTCTGGATGAGCCCGCGCATTTCCTGGGGCGCCGCGCCGGGGTCAGCTTGGGCGCTGATCGCGCGGGAAAGGCCGCTCACGATGCCTACCGAGACCGTGTTGCGGAACACGCCGAGCGCGTTCCCGATCGCGATGAGCGATTGTCCGAGCTGGAGATGCGAAGCGTCGCCGAGCGAAAGACTGGGAAGTCCTTGCGCGGGGATCTTCAGGATGGCGACGTCGTTGATCGGATCGCGGGTGAGGATCTCGGCGGTGAACGTGCGTCCGTCGTTCAGGATCACCGTATATTCGGCATCGGGCTCGTTCACCACGTGCTTATTCGTCATGACGAGACCTTTCGGGTCCACGATGAAGCCCGAGCCTCCTCCCACCTGTACCATGCCGTGTGCATCCACCAGCTCGTCGGGGATCGTCATGGTCGCGGGCGCGTCGGCGCCGCTCCGTGTGGCGTGCGCGGGGTGGGACGACGTTCCCGGGATGCCCGCATAGAGCTCCTTGGGCAGTTCCTTTTCGAGATCCTGGAGCCGCTTTGCGATGGCGATCGAAACCACGGCAGGCATGACCTTCCGTATTATTTTCATGACGCGGGAATCGTTCATGTGCTTAATTGTAGCACGGGATATGCTTCACCGGTTCACGAACCGTGCATAAATGCCCGAGGGGACGATGTGGCCGGCG
>JAKABL010000004.1 GCA_021801885.1 bacterium | reverse complement strand
TCCACAAGCGCGGGCGTCACCTCGATGGTGTGCGCCATCATGAACGCGCTGAACGACTTTACCGCAGGGAGGATGGTCGCGGGGACTTTCGGATTTTGATCGAGAAGGATTCCCTCCACCGCTTCATGGATCGCGGTGCCTTCGCGCGCGGATTGCTCGGTGGCGGCCACGGCGTCACGGTAGCTTTTGGCCTCTCCGTAATAGTGGTACAGGGCCGGCTTTGCTTTGATCGTCACGATCTTTGTGACGCGCGGATACCATACGTCATCGATCACGTAACCGGATTGCTCCTTGAATTCTTCGAGAGTCTTAGGGTCTCCCAGCATGGGCTCATTATAGCAAAAAAGGCCGAGAGGGGAACTTGCATCATGCCATCCAGGCCTTTATCATTTTGCTATAGCCATGAGCAGCATCGCCGATAAGGGGACAATGGTACCCACAAATGACGAATGGGGCGGTATCGATAAAAATATCGAACCCGTCGTGCGCGCGCTCAATGCATTGGACATTCCTACGAGCGGATCATGCGAAGGGCATAGCGATCATGGATATCCAAGTCCGTGGATATCCATAAGGTCTAAAAACGATTCTCACAAAGACTACGAGGCCTTACGAACGCGCGTGAGCGCTTTTCTCGATGAATTTTATGCACACAGGGATGTTCCGCCTGACATTAAAATATCCATCTTGGATGGTCATAGGGGATTTTCCCTCCATGCCGCAAGTAAAAAATTTATTGCATATCGTACCATGTTCAACGAGCGCGCGGTGGCGCGAGGCGCCGGGTATGCGATTTCCGATAATGTAATTGATGAGAACGAGCAAGCCAGCCGTAGAAATTCCATTCCTTTAATGCAGTCGGAGTTTCGAGCCTTTGGAGCATTTTTAATATCGAAAGCGCCTTGATTGATAAGCTATTGAACATTCTATACTCTAGAAGAAGAAAGGAGTAGTCCCAATGCGAGCAATATTGAGCCGCTTATTTTGTCGGATTTGCTATGATTGCGCCAAGGGCGATCATTGTGGATCCTGCCGATGCTGCAGATAGCCATAGGCCTACAAGATATCTTGTGGGCCTATCCACTTATTTGGAACGAGCAGGTTTCATTATGCGCGCCGTCGCGTCGACGATATTTCCCGCGCCCATCATGACGAGTACCGGGGTCGTTCGCGGCGGAAAGAGGGGAGTGGCGAGCAGTGTCCGGAGCGCGCGCCCGAGATGGCGCATATCCTCGAGCGAGAACACTTTTTCGGTGGCACCCGGGCGGGATTGCATGGCGCGCACGAGCGCCGCGGAATCGTATTTCACTGCTTCGTCGCGCCCTCTGACGGCATAGATCGGCGCGATCCACACGACGTCCGCGCCTGCGAATGCCGACTGAAAATCATCGAAAAGCGCGGCGAGCCGTTTTGCTTGATGGGGCTGGAATGCCACGAGGAGCGGGGCATGGGGGAATTTTTCCCGGAACGCGGCGATCGTCGCCTTGATCTCCGTGGGATGATGCGCATAATCATCGAACACCTTCACGCGGCGCGCGCCGACGGATATCGTGCCGCGATATTCCATCCGGCGCCACGCCCCTCGATAGGCATGGAATGCGCCAAGTATTTTCTTTTGAGGAATGCCGAGCGCGCGGCCGAGCGCGTAGACCGCCGCGGCGTTCGAAAGGTTGTGCGCGCCCGGAAGCGTAAGATATTTTTTTATCGCGGCCGCCTCCGCGCCGCGGCGGGAATACCAGACCACCTTCAGTTTTTTGTTCCTGGCGAGCGTCATTATGCGATCGCGAAGCGATGCGAGCGGGGCGTCGTCCTTGTTCAGAATGAGCATGCCTCCCTCCCGCGTGCGCCCGAGAAATCGGAGGAACGCGCGCTGCACATTCCCGAAGGTCTTATAGAAGTCCATATGTTCGCGATCGATGTTCGTCACGATCGCGATCGAAGGGGAGTAGTGGAGGAATGCCGCCTGATAGTCATCCGCTTCGAGCACGAGCCAGCGGTGGTCGTCGCATCGGCGGCCGTTGCGGCCACCGATGCGGACGTTCCTGCCGCCAAGATCCGCAAGCTTGGTCCCTACGAGCACGGTCGGATCGAACCCGGCGCGCATGAGCATGACCGCGGCAAGCGCGGTCGTCGTGCTTTTGCCATGAGAGCCGGTGATCGCGATCGTGTCGTATTCGCGTGTCACCTCACCGAGCGCCTCTGCGTAGGGGATGAGGGGCACGCCTTCGCTCCGGAATGCCTCTAATTCAGGGTTTTCGAGGGGGATGGCGCGGTTATAGATGACTGCGACAGGGCGTTCGCGCCCTTTAAGGCCCTTGGGAGGCGTTTTTTGCCCAATTTTGACCCGTACGCCCTCTTTTATAAGCTCATCCGTGATGGAGCTCTTTTGGGAATCCGACCCCTCCACGGGGCCTTTTTGGGCCATATAATAACGGGCCAATGCGCTCATACCAATACCGCCTATGCCAATGAAATAAAAAGGTGCGGAGGTGCTGGGGAAGGGCTTGTTATGTCGAACCGGCGAAGATATTTTTTTCATATGCGAAAGTTTGTGTACTCATTGTACTGAGGGAAATCTTATTGAGCAATATAAAATCGTCTCCTCGTGGAACACTAAAGACATCGACTGCGAAGCAAAGGTTGGTGTTATTGATAGATCAAATCCGTCTGTACCGAAAACGAAGTTTGAGAATTAGGGTAGAGCTCGACGGTGTAGGTCCCGTTTTGCGGAAGCGTGGTAGTGCCTGAATATGCCGAAGAACTGCATGAAAGAAAATCATTAATGAGCGTCGTCCCATCGGGATTATATACGTAAACGCGAGGATTACATCCGACGAATCCGTTCAGGAAAAAATTAATAGTACTGCTCGCTGTACCGGAAAAAGTATATTCTGCGGTTTGTGCCGGATAGTGCGTAGTGACAGTGGTGGTGGTATTCAATGGCATCGTTCCGGTGACGGGCTGTGAGATCACGACCGGACTATCAAAGACGACGCCTCCTTGAGGTACCGCTTGGAATACATAATTTCCCGTGACCGGCAGTGTGAGGTTAGAAAGATCAAAGTAGCCCCCGCAGCTGTTTTGACTAAATAAGCTGGTTCCGGTAGGGGTGTATAGATGGTAAAAAGTGTAGCAACTGCTTATATTGCCTACATAAATATCTATTTGTTGGCCTGCGGTGCCTGAATAAGGATCTTGTGCGATTTGTCCCCCATAGAAATCCTGAAGGGTGCCAGTGGCATAGTTCACGATGGGTGAACCGGTGGTGGTGGTGGCAATGCTGATGGTCGCATTATAGGAAGTTCCCGAAGGCGGGGCGATAATAAGCGAATACGTTCCCACCGAAGAAAGGTTCTCGACCCAATAGAACGGGTTACCGCAGGAAATAACGTTATTTTGGAGATAGGTTCCGTTGGGAGCTAAGAGGCTATAGTGGATATTGCAGTTTGAGGGAACAGCAAGGTAGATACTCGTCGTTTGGTTTGCGGTATTCGCGAGAGTATAGGTGCCCGTGGCACTGCCGCTCAATGGATACGGCTGAGCGGTGTCGAATGAAAGGATATAGGGATTCTTACTGGAATAGAAATCGAGAGGGGCGAGCGCAAGATTACTCCCGGTTTCGTAAAGATCGGCATACTGCCCTCCGTCGTTCTGCTGAATGGATTGATATTTACTGGAAGCAAGATGCATAAGAAGCTCATAGGTGCTCCCGTTTGTAATGTACATGTAGTAGAGGCCCTGAGGGCCGCTATTCACCGGGTCGACGGGCAGTGTGCCGAAGGGTGCGCCACCTTCGGACGACGAGGCAAAATTCAAAGGGATCCATCCGGTACCGTTCACTGCCCGATATGTGGATGACGCGGCGCAATGGTAGGTGTCGGTGGAGGTGGTCATGATGGGAAGGGTCACACCCGAACAATTTGTGCCTGCGGTAGAGGTGGCAGTAGGGTCGGGGAGGGAGGTGTAGATAACCCCCGCAGATCCAAGACTCGTATTGCCGTCGAGGATGTAGAGGCCGATGGCTTTATTGATGGTGGAGGCATCGGCGACACGGCTGGCATCCTGAGCTTGAGTAAGAAGCTGTACGGGATTGAGAACAAGAACAACGACCACCGCAAGGATGGCGATGATGGCAATGACCACCAAAAGCTCGATGAGAGTAAATGCTCGGCGTGAACTCATTCCATTCTTAAAGGATGATTATGATGTATGATTATATCATAATAGGCATGCGCGCATAAGATCCGTCAAAGCCCGCCAAGGATCGCGAGAGGGCGCTCCGGAACCTTTTAATTTTTTTTGGCGCCGCGCAGGTATATGGCCACGCGCGACTATGGAGACACTATTAAAATAGTATAGGATATCCACGAGGGGAATTTTCCTCTCGTTTTTACTACACATTATCGAGGGGAGAGGTACGACGCACAGATATTATCTGTCGCACAAGATATATTTTACGACAGATAGCACGGTGCGCACGCGCCTCCTTTCCTTATAAGATGCTGAGTATGTTGCCTATGGCAATGTCTGCGGCCCTACGACGCCATTGCTATGCGGGATCGACCGGGACACTGCCTTTGCGATCCATTGTGCCGTATTGTCCGCCGTGGAAAACGCCCACGTGAGGAATTTTCCTATAAAGGCCATGGCGCCGTTGATGTGAACTCCTGTGGTGTTATAGACCCATACATCAAATTGATCGATATACGACGTAAGATTGACGTTCACGCTCACCGGTGATGCCGATACTCCGGAAGCGGTACCACCCCCCGCTGCCATTCCGGATACAGGAATGCCAACGGACACCGTACCATTGCTCATTTGAATGTTCCGTATGAAATTCATGAACGGTGCGATGAGATTCTCGAAGGATGCGCCGAAATTGTAAGGGGTGCCGATTGTCGACGTTGTACGCGGTGCAGTGGCTCCCGAAGACGATGGCCCTGATCCCGATCCTATAGCATAAGCGTTCGCATACGAGGCGGGCATCGCAAGTGCGATCAAAAGACCAAGCGCGGTCACAAGTATGGCCGTAGGCGCGGGATGCATCGAGGAACGCACCGGAGGGAACTTGATCATCTCTATACGATTCATAGTAAAACAACTTCCCTATTGCGGCAACGCGGGATCGGAACGCCCGTTATGCGAGTTTCCCGATGGCGCTCTTGATGCGGGCGAGAGACTCGTCCTTCCGGAGCACTTCCATGATCTCCATGGGGTCAGGTGACGTCCGTTGGCCCGAGAGGGCGACCCGGAGGGGCCAGAGCACTGCTCCCCTTCCGCGCGCATCGATGGCCGGCGTAAGAGCGTTCAGGATCTCGTCGCGTGATGCGAACGCATCAGACGGAAGGGCCTCGAGCGCCGTGCGGGCATCCTCGAGCGCCGTGCGGGCATCATCGCGCGAGGAATCCTTCCAGCACAAAAGCGATGCATCGTATGCGGGAGAGACGAACAGGAACGCCGATGCGGTAGCGATCTCCACAAGCGTATGCGCACGGCCTCGTTGAAGGGCGACGGCGCGCTCAAGCATGGAATCGTCGTCATCGCTTCCGGACGACGGTGCCGCGCTCGCGATCCCCGCGGCGCGAAAAAAAGGCCTTGCCTTCGCGGCGAGTGCGGCAAGGGGCATGGCGCGCATATGCTCGCGATTCAGCCAGTCAAGTTTTTCTTCGTTAAAAATCGCCCCCGTTTTCTGCACGCGGCCGATATCGAAGTGCGCAAGCGCAAAGGCGCGATCGAACATTTCATGGTCCTCCTTGGGATGCCAGCCGAGCAGTCCGATGAAGTTCACGATCGCTTCGGGCAGATAGCCGCGGTCGCGATAGTTCGCAAGCGCGACGTCCGCGAAACGCTTCGACATCTTGCTGCGATCGGGGTTCAGAATGAGCGGGAGGTGCGCATAGTGGGGCGTCGGAAACCCGAGGGCCCGCTGCAGGAGGATCTGTTTGGGGGTATTCGAAAAATGATCGTCGCCACGGATCACATGCGTGATCTCCATGAGCGCATCATCCACGACCACGGCAAAGTTATAGAGCGGGGTGTCGAGATCCTTTGCGATCACCTGATCCCCAAAGAGGGCTGCATCGAATGTGGCCTTTCCATGGATCATGTCCGTAAAGGTCACGGTATCGTGAGGAACTTTGAAGCGGATCACCTGGGGCTCGCGGCCGGGCGGAGGTGCCATCAGGGTGCGGCAATGACCGTTATAGCGGGGCGCAAGACCCGCATCGAGCATTGCCTGACGCTGAGCCTCAAGGTCTTCCTTTGTGCAATAACAATAGTATGCTTCCCCTTTTGTGAGAAGGTGTTCGAGATAGGTCCGATAGATCGCGGTGCGCTCGCTCTGGCGATAAGGGCCGTACGGACCCTTATCAGGACCCAGCGTGCCATCGCGTGCGAGCGTGGGACCCTCATCCCAATCGAGGCCGAGCCATGAAAGTCCTTCGAGCAACGCTTTTTCATATTCCTTTTTCGATCGTGCCTTATCGGTGTCTTCCACGCGAAGGACGAACATGCCGCCGTGCTGGCGTGCAAAAAGCCAGTTAAAAAGTGCGGTGCGAGCGGTGCCGATATGAAGCGGCCCGGTGGGGCTTGGTGCGATCCGAACTCGAACTCTCCCGTTCGATGAGGAGGGCGCCGGATCGGGTTCCGGAGCGATCTGGATATGTACGGATGATGAAGATGAAGCGGGTGCTTCCATGGGCCCTATTGTACCATAACGTTATCCATCAGTCACTATCCGGCGGCGGCGACGATCTCCACGATCGCCTGCGCGATGGCGTCCGCGGCGCCGGGAATAAAGAACGCCTTGGCGGCCTCCGACATTTTTGCGCGCAGCGCATCGTCTTTAAGAATGCGGTCCAGCTGTGAAAAGAATATTCCCGGAAGCAGGTTCCCCTCTTCGATGACCACCGCCGCTCCGGTATTCGCGAACTCTTGCGCATCGATCAGCTGGTGACCGTTCGCGGATTCAGGGAGCGGGATGAGGATCGCCGGGAGCCCGAACGCCGCAAGCTCAAACACGGAACTTCCCGAACGCGACACGACAAGATCGGATGCGGCAAGCGCCATGGCCATCTCGTCCACATATGCGAGGGCCTGATAGCGATTACCGGTCGGCGCCTCAAGAAGCGCGGCGCGCGAAAGCCTTTCGACTTCGGCAAAATTCCCCTGCCCCGTTTGATGGAGAACTTGTGCGCGGGAAAGGAAACCGCTGAAATTCCCAAGCACGAACTCATTGAGGCGCGTGGATCCCTGAGATCCCCCCATCACGAAAATGAGGGGCTGTGCGGGATCAAATCCGAGATTTTCCTTGGCAAGTTCGCGTGCAACACGGGGCACGGTAAGATCGGCCCGCAACGGCGACCCTACCACCTTCGTGATCGAAGGATTGAAATATTTCGCCGCGCGCGAAAAACTGAGGAAGATGGCCTTCGAAAAGCGTGCGGAAAGAAGATTGTTGAGCCCCGGCTGGGCATCCGATTCATGGATGACGACGGGGATCCGATAGAACCATGCGGCAACGACCACCGCAAACGCGCCGGTCCCGCCCTTAGAAAAAACGACATCGGGCATGATGACGTAGAGGCCCCAGAGCGCCTGGAAGAATCCGATCACGAACTTTGGAAGATCGAGGATGTTCGCGAAGGAAAGATAGCGCCGGATCTTCCCTGCCGCGATAGGGCGCATCGTCATTCCCTTTCGTGCGAGGAGCGTCGCATAGTGGTCCTTCGGCCCCATATAATAATATTCATAGGGCGCGTTGAGCGTACCGAGGCGCGCCGTGAGCGCATCGGCGACCGCGATGAGTGGATAGACGTGTCCCCCACTCCCCCCGCCCGTGAAGACGGCGAGAAATTTTTCCGTTGATGATGAGGTCATGGGATAATGATATTATGCGTACCGGGAAACATTCAATGATATTCCCATCATGGTAGTGAAAACCGCGAGCGCGGTGCCGCCGTAGCTCACGAACGGCAGCGGTACGCCGGTGAGCGGGATGATGCCGGAGATGGATGCCATATTGACGAACGCCTGTAGCGCGATCACGGTCCCAAAGCCGATGAGCGTAAGACGACCAAAGGGATCGACGACCCTCCGCGCGAGCCAGAACATGCGGAAGGTGAGGAGTCCAAAGAGGACTATCAGGAACGATGCACCGATGAATCCGAGCTGTTCGGCGATGATGGCGAAGATCGAGTCGTCGATCGCCTCAGGAATATAGCTTGAGTTCGTGGCGAACTGGCCGTAGCCGAGGCCCGTCGCCCCTCCGGATCCGATCGCAATGAGTGCCTGGTCCAGCTGATAGTTCTGGCCTTGAGTATTGGAATTCGCGTGGAGGAATCCCTCGATGCGTGCGCGGCGATACGGGGTTGCATAGATGACGATTCCGATGAGCGCCAATGCCACAAGGACGATACCTGCGATATATTTGATCGGCGCGCCGCTCACGAAATATACGATGAGGCCAGCGCCGAGAAGGATCGCGACCGTGCTCGTCGCCGGCTGCATGATAAGAAGCGCGCCGATAAGGCCGGAAATTCCCGCAAAAGGTAAAAGTCCCGAGCGAAAATCGCTCGCGCGTTTGAGCGAGGTATTCGAAAGCCATGCGGCAAGATAGAGAAGATAGGTCAGCTTCATGAGCTCGGCGGGTTGGAAGCTTAAAGGACCGAAGCGGAGCCAGCGGTTCGTGCTGTTCACCACGGAGCCAAGCGGCGTGAATACGAGCATCAGGAACACGATACTGATGATAAGGAAGATAAAGGAGAACTTTTTGAAAAATTGATAATTGAGCTTATAGCCGATGAAAAATCCGAGAAGACCGATCGTAACCCCATAGATAAGCTGATGTTCAATATAGTAGTAGCTATTATTGAATTGGGAGGTTCCGAGATTCGACGATGCGGATGCAAGCATGGTAAGCCCGAACACGATCAAGATCGCGAAGGTCGCCATAAGGAAATAATCGGGGCTTCCGGCGCGGCGACGGGAAGTCGAGGGAGGACGTGAGGATGCGGTGCGGGCCATGAAATAGAGATAGGGGTGATTACGATACTATAGAACGATACTATGGATGCGAAAACGGTTACGTGCGACGAAGTACTTTGCCCGGAAAAACCCCTTTGAATATTCCGTTCTCTGCGACAAGAACGCCATTCACTATAGTGTAGCGTATCTCCACCGGAGCACCACCTGAGGATGTGCGGAAGCACGTAAGATCGGCGATGGCTCCCTCTTTTATGATCCCTCGCGCTTTCAAGCCAAGGAAGGATGCGGGTTCCTCGGTAAGTTTGCGCACGGCCGTAGGTAATGTGAGCGGAGAAAGTTCACCATGTGCCGCGAGTCCAAGGAAGGTGGTGAATGCGGAAGTGGCGGCCTCCGGCTTGATCCATGAAGATCGTCCGGCAGGGCCCCAGCTCGGCGCGTGGGTACCGACGAGACTACGCGGTGCGGCAAGCGCCTTTCGCGAAAGCGTCGCATTCATCGTACGGGAGAGCACCGAACATTTCATCTTCGTCGTCACCATAAGCATAAGGAGGGCGTCCCGCGGATCGGCAAGCGCATACATTGTACGGATATCGTGAAGTGTCTTCCCGACGAGAAAATCGTTGCCGGGAGCGTTCGCAATAGTGAAATCGTCTTCATCGATGGCCGCAAGGTCCTTGCGAATGCGCGTACGGAACCATTCATCTTTGACATTCGTCACCATAATGGCAATACCTCCGCTCTGGGCCCATCGAGGCAAGAATGTATAGAGCGGAACGACGGCCTGCGCGAATGGATGGGCGGTGAAGCGAAGGCTTATGTCACTGGAAAGTGCGTTGATGCGCGCAAGCACTGCGCGATAATCGCCTTCGCCGCCAACGACAGGCATAAAATGAGAAATGAGCGTACGCACGCGATGCTCCGCAGAGAGGCGCAATGTCTCATCGATACCGCGCCCGAATTCTTCCCCTGCTTCCGCGCGAAGACTTGCCGCATAAATGCCGCCTGCACGCTCTACCACGGCGATGAGGCTGGCAAGCTCTTCGTAAGGAGTATTCCTTGTATGTATGGACGCGAGGCCCGTGGAAAGCCCGAATGCTCCTTCGTCGAGGGCATCCTTAAGCGTGCCCTCGAATACCTCCAATTCGTTCTTTGTAAGTGTCCGAATTTCCTCGCCGACAAGTGCGCGACGCACCGTGGCGTGACCTATGAGGGTGCCAAAATTGACCCCGAGCGGCCTCCTCTCGAGCGTTGCGAGGAATTCTTCGACGGTATGCCAATCGACATTGATTTTTCGAGGATCTCCCCATTTTTGAAGCGATTCAAGAGTTCCGTACGGAAGCGGCGCGAGAGAAGAACCATCCAGGCCACCAAGGATCGTCGTTACACCCTGGCAAAGGAAATCTTCCTGGCCTCGATCATCGAACAAGGTGAGGTAATGGTCCGAGGCAGTATCCAGATCGATGAACCCGGGCGAAAGCCATGCGCCTTGTGCGTCAAGCGTCTCATCCGCACCTTTATCGGCAAATTTACCGATCGCGGAAATACGACTGTTCGCCACGAACACATCCATGGGATCGGAAAATGTACGCGCCCCTCCCAATATCTTTGCATTGCGGATCAGCAAGGTCATAGGGCTATTATACCACTCTCGTTCCAAAAAAAACGTCAGCGTCCCTCATGAACGTCGAGCGCTCCGTTCGAATACCATACGGTAACGCTCCCATCTTCGTCGGTACGGAATATTTTCGCACGCGTCGAAGTAACGATGCGCCCGAGAGTTTCGGATGACGGAAGGTGGTATGGATTCGCCTGTGCGACCTCGATCACTGCCACGCGTGGCGCGACGGTCCTCAGGAAACGATCGCCCGACGCAGTGGCCGATCCATGATGGGCCACTTTCAGGATATCGGCGGAAAGCCCTTTTAAGCCGTAGGTGCCGATGAGCGCGCGTTCTACGTCGCCATCGATATCGGCAGCAAGGAGCGCCGTCCAGGAGGGCGTCTCTATACGTTCCACGATGCCGGTCTCATTGAGCGCGCCGCTCCTTGCAAATGCATCGTCCGGAGAAAGAATATCGATGGCATAAAGGCCGTAGACGATACGATCGCCACGCCGAACGGTGATGAGCGGGATGTCCTTTTTGCGGATCATAGCAAGAAGGGCGTTCCAGGAGGGAGACGCATCGGAGGCATCCCTGCCATTATAGAGAAATGCGCCTACGCGATAATGATCGAGAAGCTGCGCAAACCCTCCAAAATGATCCGCTTCGGGATGTGAAATGACCGCAAGATCGATGGAAGCCCGGCCGGGTCCCTGCATAAACGCGGCATCCAATGCGGAGAGAAGCGCGCCGCCCGAAGGCCCCGCATCGGTAAGCACAGTGACGTTCCCAGGAAGCGTAAGTAATTCCGCATCACCCTGGCCCACATCGAGGAATGCGATGCGAGGGGTTGGAGGATGGAGAAGGATGGGCTGAAGTATGCGATACCAGCCTGCCGCATCCCCTGCGCCAATGATCGCGATGAGTGCGAGCGCAAAAAGATCGGCACGGAAACGTTCATGCATGGGATATCCGTTCGGTGAGGCGACGAAATAGAAGCGTGGAAGATGTAAAGGGATGCTTCGATGCACTAAACAGATATGCACACACGCCGAGCATCGCATAATATGCAACGATTACCGGAGGCGAGAACATCGCACCGGAGATCATAATGGGTATTGCCCCGAAAATGCGACTTACGATGATCTGAAATCCGAGAAGTGCGGCGAGTGGCGGACCAAGTACGAATGCCGCATAGGGAACAATGACACGAAGGAGCGCAAGCGCGGTGCCGAGCACCATGATCGCGGAGAACGGCATGGCGATCGCGATATTGGAGAAAAAGGAAATCATGGGAAATGAACCATAAGAAACGGCAACAAGAGGGATGATGGCCACGTTCACCGCGAACGCCATTGCGGCATGGGATTTCCAATAAAGAATATCTCTTCCCTTGAATATCCTTTGCAAGGGGTCGGCAAATACAAAGATACCCGCGATACTCGCAAAAGAAAGAAGAAAGCCCGGACTGTTCCACGATGAAGGATCGATGATAACGAGTGCCAATCCGGTAAAAAGGAATGCGCGCCATGACGCAATGTGCCTCCCCGCCATCTCTGCCAGAGATACAAAGATCGTCATTGCGCCGGCCCGCATGGCGGCACGAGGTGCGCCGGCATAAGCGATAAAGATCGCGACCGCTCCTATGGCGACGCCTAATGCAAGGCGGCGGGAAATAAACGAGGATGCGAGACGTTTGGCCGTATCGGCAAGCAAATGGATCTTAAAACCGTACATACCGACGATATACGACGTCCCCGCGCGCATCATGGCGGATTTCACGTCGGGGGGGAGTTCGGCGGTCGAACCATTGAATATGGCGTGGAGAAGGGACGCTTCCCGGTAGGAAAGTACCGCGGAGAACGAAGGCTCGAACGCTCCCGACAAAGGTTCTGAGGGAGTATGGTATGAAAACGATGGCGTCGTTGCCGATGCGCCGACAAGGCCGACACCTCGAAGATGGCAATAGATCGCCGCGAGCGGCAATGCGCCACATACCACAAGAACATTCCCCATGGCCATCGGATCATCCCGCATACGCCATAGCGCAATGATCGCACAGGCGCCCGAGAGCCACCAAAGGAAGGATATGTCCCATCCTACCGATGCGGCAAGCGTGCCGAAAACGAACAACATAGCGAACAGCGCGGCGCCGTTGTGCGGAAGGAAGAGTGTAAACGCTGGCGGGGATGATCCGGAAAATGATCGCACGTTCCAAGTTTAGGATGCGCGCGATCAAGAAATCATGAAGTTTCGGCTGCGCCGTGTGTCTCCCGCCACTGCTTGATCTTTTTGTGATCGCCGGAAAGAAGTATCGGCGGAACGTTCCATCCCCTTCCACGCATTGTGCGCGAGCCATGTTTGGGTACGAAGACCTCCGGCCGGGTATAGGTCGGGAAGGAACCATTAACCTCTTCGAGAGACTCCTCTTTTCCAAGAAATCCGGGAATATGGCGACTTACCGCCTCCATGAGGACAAGGGCAGGAAGTTCGCCTCCGGAGAGTACATAGTCCCCTATCGAAACCTCCTCGTCCGCGATATGGTCCGCGACGCGCTCATCGACGCCCTCGTAGCGGCCGCAGATCAGCACCAGATGATCGTAGCGGGCGAGACGCCGCGCCGTGGCGGCGGTCAGTGTTTTACCGCGAGGAGAAAAAAGAATCGTTCTGATCCGCGGACGCCGCGTGCGCCCTTTTGCAATGCGCATGGTTATCGCACGCACCGCGCTCCATATCGGCTGTACCTTCAACACCATGCCGGGACCGCCTCCGAACGGACGGTCATCCACTTTGCGATGAGGATCGCGGGTAAAATCCCTCAGATCGTAGGTCTTTATAAGAACACGCTTCGCCTTTTGCGCCCGCTTAAAGAGCGATTCATTGAGATAGGAATCGAATATATCGGGGAAAATGGTGAGAATATGGAAACGCATAATGGCACGTATCAACGGTTCCTATAGGAGCGGTCCTCATCGTCGCCGCCCTCATCATCGTCAGACTGCCGATCCGGAGATATATCGGCGGCAAGCGAAGCACGGATCGCCGCACGAAGCGATTCGATGTTCACTTCCGGATGCGAACCATGTTTTGCTTTGGGGGTATGGGAGTCCTGACGAGGCTTGGCAAGTTCGCCAAGGGAGAGCGATGGCATAGATTCCTTTGTACCTTCGGGCGAAGGTGCCGGAGATTCCGTGCGAGGCGCGACATGCGGCGTTTCGGTGCTTTTTCCTTCCTTTGATGGACGTTCGGTGACCGGCGCCGCAGGAGATGATGATACTGTGGCTTCCGGCTTTGCCTTGGCGCCGCCTCCGCGCGCGGGGCTCCAGGACGACCGAATGGGTTTGATCTCGCCCGTTTCGATCTTTTTCATGCAATCGCGGCAGTATACCGGCCGGCCCGGGGTAGGTTCGAAGGGCAGTGTCGTAAGATTGCCGCACGAGGAACATACGGCCTGATAGCGCACGCCGGTGGCGGTAGCAAACGGAACGCTTTTCTGCACGACGCCGCCCACCGTGGCGGGAGCCGCAGCAGGAGCGGAAGGTGCTGCGCCGCGGCCCATTCCTGTAAGACCCGCTGCGGTACCCGATATAGCAGCAGAGAGCGTAGAAGGTCCCTGTGTACCGTCATTCATGATGCCGCTCCATCGATTGATCTCCTCCTCGATGGCCTCGCGGGGACGGGCATAGTATTTCTGCGACATTTTAATGATGTCGTCCTTGACGACCGGCGAGGTTTTCACCTTGAACGTAGGAAGGGTCATTGCGGAAAACGGTCTCGCGGTGACGCCGTTCACCATGAGTTTGATATAGATATGATAGTTTGGAAGGTTGACGATGTCTTCAATGGTGAACTCGGGGGTGAATTCGTTCTCTAAAAATTCGGCGTCCGCGGCACCCACGCGGAATATCACCATCGTGCCGACGTTGCCGAAGATCGCGTCGCGCACGCGCGTCGACGTGTCCGTCACGAGCTGGCCGATATACTGATGCGCGAGGATAAGGTTGAGGCGATACTTGCGCGCTTCCGAAAGAATGCTTGCAAAGGAATCGGTCGCAAAATTCTGAAATTCGTCGACGTAGAGATAGAAGTCCACGCGATCCTCCTCGGGAATGCGCACGCGTTCCATGGCAGCGAGCTGGATCTTCGTGATGAGCATTGCGCCAAGAAGCGCGGAGTTGTCCTCGCCGATGCGCCCCTTCGATACATTCACGAGAAAGATCTTTCCTTCGTTCATGATATCGAAAATGTCGATCGTGCTTTTCGGCTGCCCGACGATATTGCGGACAAGCGCGGTCGAAAGGAACTGACCCACCTTGTTCTGGATCGGCGCAATGGCCTCGTTGCGGAAGCGATCCTGCCAACTCTCGAACTCGTTCACCCAAAATGCCTTTACCACCGGATCCTGGACGTTCGCCACGATCTGTTGGCGATACGCCTTATCGCTCAAAAGGCGAGGGATGCCGAGCAGGGTCGAACCGGGAGTGTCGAGCAACGCGAGAATGCAGTTGTTCAAAATATATTCCATGCGCGCCGACCACACTCCCGCCCATATCTTGGTGAAGATTCCCATGAGACCCGACGCCACGAGGTGTTTATATTTTGGATCAGGCAGCTCAAGGATATTGAACCCGATATGGTAATCCGTATCAGCAGGATTGAAATAGACAACATCCTTCATTCGCTCCTCCGGGATCTTGTCGAGAATGCCTTCCACGAGTTCGCCGTGCGGGTCCACCACGCACACGCCTTCGCCGTTCGCGATGTCCTGGACGATCATATTGTTGAGCATCGAGCTTTTGCCCGTGCCCGTCTTTCCGATCACATACGTATGCTGGCGCCGGTCGGCGCGCTTGATGCCGAAAAGCCGGCTCGAATTTCTGAAATTCGTCCGGGCAAAATATACGACGTTGTGCTCGAGTTCGGCGGAGCGGGTTTCTGAAGGCGATATCACGGATATATTATGTCATAAAAAAGAACTACAATCAACTTCTCTCGTCGAGCGCACCGTACATTTTTTGCCGGATTTCCTTCTCGACGTCGTCTTCGCTCAAACCCTCAAGGCGCCATACGATCTTTTCGAGGCGTGCCACTCGTCGATGGAGACGAAGATTCTCCTCGAGTAGATAGACGAGCACGATGACCGTAAGAATGATCCCCCACCATGGTATGAACATGGTTCCTTTATTATACCACGTTCTGATATGCAACGTCCCGGCTCCGCGTGGCCGCCCCGAATCGGGGCGTTGTCATTCGATCACTTCGATCTCACGAAGGAAGGCCTCGTAGTCGCGTATGGTGCGTTCCGCTTCCTGCGGTGTCACGGTGTAACCCGGCGTATGAACGAGATCGTTGCGCATGCGATGGGCGCGCCATATGCGTGGCATACTCTTGATCTCGTCGCTTTCAAGATTCGCGAGGCGATCGGCAAGATGCTCCCCTTCCATGCGCATGCCCTTCAACGCGGAATCCACAAGCGCATCCGCTTCGATTATGGCTACGCGCTCTGCCTCGGGTGTTCCTGTGGAAAATTTCGCCATAATGGCATGCCAACGCTCCTTCATGACGATATCATGCATCGTTTGCCGATGCGCCGCACGAACGTGCGCACCCTCGCCGTGGGGCGCATACGTAGGATGGTAATGCCACGCTTTCTTCCATGCGTACACGAGCCCGCCCACAAGCGCAACGTCGGCAAGAATGAAGAGCAATGCAATAAAGTCGTAGACTACCCAAAGAAATGTCATGGTTGGATCGTGATGAACGGTTATCGATATTTTTCGATTTCTTCTTCGCCGCCATAGATCGCAAGTCCCGCCGGAGGACCCGCCTTGCGGCTCTCGATGCGCTTCACATGGGGCGCGGTGAGCACCTGATACGTCGGCGGATGAAAAAGCGTCGCGAGTGAGCGGGTCGTAAGGATGAAGTGTTTGGAACCCATAGGGTTCATGAAACGCGACATGATTTTCCTCCCTATCTCATTGTGCGGGGGCACTTCGCGATGGTGGTATGCGGCAAGAATGCGTTCCTTCCGGAGGAGAATCTGGCGTCCCGGAAGGAAAAAGGAACCGGGACGCGTGGCGGTTGCAGGATTGCCCGCGAAGGAGTTGAGGTTCTGCGAGGCGTATTGATTGAACGCGCCGACAATGCCGCGGCGGGCAATACCGTTCGCAAATATCTCTTTCGGGGAGATATAGAGGACGCGGACCACTGTCTCGAATGCGGGAAAGGCGAGATTTTCCTGGACCGCCTTAAGGACGTCGGTTTCGACGGGCGTGCGCATGAGGGTCTTGGAAAAATCATTCTCTTCCTTCTTGTCGTGCGCGGCAACGGGGAAGACGGGAAGAATATGGGGAAATTCCAAGCCGATCGATGCGCCGCCATGACTGCCGCCGTGTGATTCCTTTTTGTTCGTGCGCAGGGATTCCACGAGATGTGCGGTATGCTTCCGCCATTCGTCGCTCGCGGGTGTAATCACGAACTGGATGCCCAGGAATTCTTCCCGTTGCGCCTTGCCAAGGACCTCCAAAAAATGCGAGATAGGATCATACTGCTTATTCTCATCGGGCGATTCGAAATCCAGATAGCTTTTGATCGGATATCCCTCATCTTTCGCGAGCAAAAGCTCGGTTCCCCAGAGATCATGCCCGGTCTCGGTGAGCTCGGTAACGTTTTCCGGAAGATCTTTGACGTAGTCCTCCACTTCAACGACCTCCACGTCGGGATAATAGGAAAAGAACGCTGCCTCGAAAAGATTCTGCTGCTGGCGAAACGCCCGCACATAGAAATGCACCTCCCCGCCGAGAGAAACGAGCTCAAGGGAATATGGTATCGTGACCTCGCCTTTGATCCATTTTTCGCTGAAAAGGCTCGGTGCATTGCGAAGAGCGTGGATGGCGGCCAAGACCTGTTCCATTGCCATGGGACTTCGCTTCACTTCGCGCGGCATACGAAGTTCAAGCAGTACGTAGTCGATACCATGGAGGAATTCCTCGTTTTTCCAGAATATCCACGTCTCGGTGAACAAGGGAACGACGAGAAGAAACACCCAGATCCACCAGGTGTAGGAAAGGGCGATCAGGGAATCATGGAGAATACCCCAGAAAATGGCCATGGATACATTATAAGTTCCGCGCCGCAAATAAGGAAATCATCCATGCCGCACGACGCAATTGCAGACGTTCGGCCGATCGCGCGCGCCGATCGTACGGAGGACGATGGAGTGACTACGACTCCCGCACCCGATACTTTCCGTCGGGCATACGCTCAAAATAATTTCGATTCTGAAGATTGATGAGGATCGTGTTGGGCTTGAAGAAACGCTGCCGATTGACCGCATCCATGACCTCCGAGGTATCCATTGCCCCCCTGGTTTTGAGGACGCGTGCAATCACTTCGCGGGCGGTACCGGGTTCATAACCATGCTCCTTGAGGCCGTAAAGGCCGCGCCCCACAAGCACGAAACGCTCATCCTTGATGAGCTCGTTGTGCACTGTCGGCGCAAGCGCCTTCTCGCCGTCGAATTTGGCGCGGTTGATATGCGTGGCGATATCCTCAAAATGGAGCGGCTCGCCATGCTTTTTGAGCACGAGATAGATCTTGTCGCGCACCGTGGAGGGGCTGATTTCCGGCCAATCGCGAAGACCCTTATCGCCATAAGGATTCTCATGGATATGCTTGGAAACGGAAAGATAGCTCTCCGCGATGGTCCGCTCGATAGTCTTTGTTTTGAGGAATCCGGCGAGCTGCACTTCATACGACTCCGTAAAAACTCGCTCTTTCCGCCCCTTAAGGAAGGCCACCCATCCTTCGACGAACATTTTAGCGTTCTTAAGATCCTTGTCCGTAATATAGTAGAACGGATGGAATGCGTCGTCTTCGCGATACAAATGAAAGACGTCGGATGCATCGGCGAGGAAATCTATATGATTTTCCTTTGCGCCCCCAATAATCGTCGCCGCATAGCGAACGACGTCCGTTTTCTTGGCAACGCCGCCCTTTCCGGCGATGAACTTACGGATCTTTTCAAGCGCGGCGGCGAGCTCTGCGCTATGGCCGATATTGCGCTTGATGACCACGATGGCGCCGTTTTCGATCTGGCGTACCCGTTCGCGGGTCACATGGAGCGAATCGCCGATCGCCGCAAGCGTCTGCCCCTTTCCCCTCCCATCAAGGCCGAAACGTGCAAAAATAACCTCCTTTTGACGGGGGTTGAGGCCTGCGACCGCGGTAGTGACGAGTTTTGCTATGGATGCCATGGGAATATCTCTGTAACGGTCTTTTTATTATAGATAAGCCTAATAAATAAGTCAAGCGAACCGTCTAAGATCCCGCCTTTACTTCCTTCGGGCTGATCGCCACGAGGAGAGGGCTTGCGATGAAGATTGAGGAATAGATACCGGTCACCACTCCCACGAGAAGCGTGAGTACGAAATACTGGAGGTCCGCAGGACCCATGAAATACAGGGCGAGAAGCACGAGAATGAGCGTGACCGAAGTATTGATGGAACGCGCCATGGTCTGATTCACGCTGTCGTTCACGATTTCCGCAAAAGGCTTCTTGCCGCGATAATTCAACACGTTTTCACGGATGCGGTCGAATACGACGATCGTGTCGTGGACCGAAAATCCCATGACGACGAGGAGTGCGACGATGAAGTCGGAATTGATCTGGACGCCTTTCAGGTAGCCAAGGATCGCGAGAAGTCCTGCGGGAATCGAAACGTCATGGAAAAGCGTAAGGAGGGTGATCCAGCCATATTTCCAGGAACTGATAGGGCGCGATGCTTTGCGGAACGCAAACGCGATATAGAGCGAGATACCGATGAGTACGAGGATGATCGCCATGATCGACTTCTGGAGGAGCGTGGCGCCGATCGAAGGGCTGATGGACTGGAAGCTCAACTCCTCAAATGAAGGCCATTGCGCTTTGAGCATGGAGAGGTCCGCCTGATGCCCGACCTCATTCAAAGTGCCGAACGTCACAAGGAAAGAGCTGTTTGTGGGATCATATTCCACCTGCGCGTTCGTGATCTTGAGGCCGTTCACAAACTCGTGCTGCACATCCGCGATCGAAAGGCTCTGCGCCGGCACCGTGAACTCCCAAAGCGTGCCGCCGGTGAATTCGGGACTTTCCTGAAAACGGAACATGCCTATGGCGATGAGCGCCGCACCCACGAAGAGGATGGAGATGGTGAACCAAATTTTCTTATGTCCAACGATGTTCATGGCGGTGTGATTAATGGGCGGATACGGGTTTGGGGTTCGTTGAAGATGCGCCTTTCTTGTCGCGCATGAAAAGCCGCATAAAGAGGCGCGTGGTCGTGATCGCGCTGAAGAGCGAGATGATCACGCCGATGAGGAGCGTAAGCGCGAACCCACGGACAAAACTCGAGGTGAAGTAGTAGAGAATGATCGCCGTAATGATCGTCGAACTGTTTGAATCCCGGATGGACGGCCATGCGCGACGGAACCCTTCTTCGACCGCCGAGGCGCGCGGCAATCCCCGCTTCAATTCCTCCTTGATACGCTCGAAGATGAGCACGTTCGCGTCGACGGCCATGCCGATCGTAAGAATGAAGCCGGCCAACCCCGCGAGCGAAAGAGTGATGGCGAACAGCTTGAAGATGCCGAGCGTAAAGACGATGTAGATCGCAAGTGCCATCGCCGCAAAGAGGCCGAGTATGCGGTAATAGAAGATCATGAACAGCATGACGAGGAGGGTGCCGATGAGCCCGGCGAACAGCACATCCTTCAGAGAATTGGAGCCGAGCATCGGACTGATCGTCTGCTGGCTGATGAGGGTGATCGGCGCCGGCAGCGCACCGGCATTGAACTGCTGGGCGATCTGATTCGCTACCGCGAACGTGATATCGGGACCGCTGATCTGCGCCTGACCGTTCGCGATTTCCTGATTCACGACCGGGCAGCTTTCTGCGGCATTGTTCGGGATAATGAAGGCGCCATCGACGAAGATACAGATCTGCTTCCCGACGTCGGCCTTCGTCATTTCATCGAAAATCTGGGCACCGGTGCTGTTGAGGGTGAAGTTGATGAGATATCCCCCGCCCGTCGTGTTCGGGGAGACCGATGCACCGGTGAGGTATTGGCCGGTAAGGTTCGTGGGGCGGTATTGTGTAGTGGTGCCGTTCTGACGCACATCGACAAAATCGAGCGTCGGCGTCTGACCGATCTGCGTGATCGCATCGGAAATGTTCTTCACGCCAGCAAGTTCCACAACGAGCTGAGCCTGATTGCCGGACTGGGCCGTATAGACGTTCGGCTGGCTCACGCCGAAAAGATTGACGCGTTTTGCGATGACGTCGCGGAGGCCCGCCACCACGGAAGCCTGATCGCTCGAGGAAACATTGGAAAGATCGACGTTATAGACAAGATGGCTTCCGCCCACAAGGTCGAGGCCGAGCTTCCACGGCATCACTTTTGCGCCGATCCCCTTCGGCCACACAAAAAATCCCGCCGCAATGGCGACGATGATGATAATGGCAAGGAAAAGGCCCGGGTGACGCCTCATAGGAAAAAATGATATCAGAAGAGGAGGAAAAGTTCAAGGCCTGCTGCGTGGATACATAAAAACGCGCCCCACGAAGAGGCGCGTGATGGAGTTCGTGGCGCCCCGCGCTATTGTGCGCGCGCGAACGTGCGTCTGAGGCGTGCGATGAAATCTCCCGCACGATCAAAAAGATCCGGCCGATATGCGCCGTAACGCACGATATCGATGCACTCGCGACGACGTTCGTTCACGATACGCTGGAAGGCGTCGGAGCCGTACGGTGTCAATGACCCCAAATTTAGGACACTTTTTCGACGAACAATTTGTACTGTTCCGCGAAGCGTAACGGCGGCATCCTGAGGACGGAATGGATGCGGATATGGTTGTACTCCCAGATGAGGTGATAGATCTCGTACACGAGTTCGCCCACGCTTTTGAACCGTTCCGGATCACCGAGGTCCACCTTGAACTGCGAGTAAAAGGACTCCTGATAGCCGTTTTCCCACGGAGAGCTTTTGGCGCTCCGGGAGATCATGATGCCGAGCCTGCGGAGCGCTCTCGTGAACACCTTCGATCCATATTCTCTCCCGTTGTCCGAATGGAAGATCACGGGCCGTGGGTGCTGTGCAAGCGCACTGAAGAGTGCCTGCACCACAAGCATGGCTCCGTGCCGCGTCTGTACCGCCATGCCCACAACCTCTCGTGTGGCCACGTCCATCACCGTCGCGAGATACAGGAATTTGCCGCGATACGGGATGTACGTGAAGTCCGCGACCCAGACATGATGCGGATATGAAGGCACGGTGGTTTTGAGGAGATTGGGGTAGTCTCCCTTCGCATAGCCCTTCTTTCTTGGCCTTCTGCCCCTTCTGCGGTATGCCTTGAGGCCGAAGAGGTGCATGACGCGGACGACCGCCTTGCGGTTCCTCTTGAGCGCGATAGCGATTCTGGGTGACCCATATCCGGGATGTTCCATCATCACCGATTCAATTTTGTTCTTGAGCGCCCAGTCCTTCGGGAGCTTTTTCGATACGTAATACAGGCTGGAACGGGAAACGCGGAGTCGCGCGGCGAGCGCGGCTTTCGTATGCTTTCTCTTTTTCACCAATTCTTTTTTTGGGCCTGGGAGTTCTTGAGCGTGAGCTCGCCCACGAGGGCGAGCAATTCCTCATTCTGGCGCTTGAGACGCACGAGCTCGCTCAAGGTCGGCGCTCCTTTCAGCCCTTTTCCCAGCCAGTCATATATGGTCGTCGGATGGACGCCTGCGTCCTTCGCCGCGACTTCGACCGTGACCCCTTCCTCCTTGATCCGGCGGAGGATCTGTTCCTTCACCTCCGGCGGGACCCGATGGTATTTCTTCATCTTATTATCTTTGGACAATCCGACCTTTCTGTCCAATATATGGGGTCAAGGCCATGCCTTCAGGAAAACACCTGCCGAGAATTACCAACCCCGCTCCGCCAACTCTGCCCTCATCCACCGTTACGTTCCATGTGGGCACCGATTACGCCATGTGGGCACCCGTTCCATTCCTTGTGGGCACCGATTACGGTCAAACCCCGAATCCTGCCCACATCACAACAGAATCCCTGCCCACATCAGAGCGTTTTCGGTGCCCACATCCACTGGAATCACCTGCCCACATCCACCGGAATCCGCACCTCACCTAGCATGATGATCGAATTATTATCTGGAGTGTTGAGATAATTTACGTCTCGGCCGTAACCAATTAACACTCGATGTGGTCCCACACTACGAATATCTGAGGGTTTCATCGGTATTTGACTTCTCGTCCGCACGGGATGGACTCAATGATGTGATCTGGAGCAATCTCCACTCCCACCCTTGCAAAACCAGCTGAGAGCGTGGACCTTAAGCGCCAAATGGACTGTTTGAGTGCCCTCTTACTGAACCGATAGTGATTTTTCAATGGCGGGCTGGCGCGTGATCCATGCCGTAGGACCCATGCATTCGCATTCATTGATTCAGCCCATTGGGTTCCCGATTGGGGCACTTTGCCACGGACGATCTGATCCAATGCCACACTATCCTTCATGCAAAGTGGCAATGATTCGGTGCGCATGTTATTGAAGACGTTTACGCCAAACAATTCTTCACCTGGCGTACAGATGGTCTCACCAACCCACCACCGATGTACGATCTGAAGGCCCCACCGCGTAAGATTGAAGGACGCGTGAAGTCGGTCGAAATGATCGCCGCGATCCACTGTGCGATCAATTTTGAGAACGTGGTGGAGCTGGTTTTTGAATTTCTCGTTCGGATCAACGCCAGTGCATACGAAGAAAGGCTTCATACCATGCCGTTGCCTGTACTCACATACATGGAGCAATCTCTTTACTGCATCAAGATTGAGGACCGAACAGTCAAACCTCACGACCGCAACTTGCGCGAGGAGCT
>JAKABL010000049.1 GCA_021801885.1 bacterium | reverse complement strand
TACATCGATGCAGCAAAGCGGGGGAGGACTTCCCCAGTTTCAGACGGTCACCGTTGCGGGGCTCGCCATCCAGCGGGAAGCGCCAACGATGGTCCCGGCATCCGCGGATCGGGCGCCGGTCGCTGCAGGCGCGCCTTCCGCCGCGCCGCGCACGGCGCCGACGCATGATCCGAAAGCCCTCTCCGGAGCCTCGCCCCATAACGCGCTCGGCATCACGCTCGTCATCATTGTGGCGCTCGTGGCGATCGCGGTCGTGTGGTACGTTGCCTATCTCTATCTCGGAAAATAAGCATCGGAAAGAGGATCCCGGCGCTTTTCGCCGGCCGGTGGTGGACGAAAAAACCCGCGATACCATCGCGGGTTTTTTCGTGATCATGCGCAGCGTGCTACGCGTCGCCCTCTTTTTCCTCTTCGGCGCCCTCGCCCGCATCCTCCACTTTCTTCTTGATGGCCGAAAGAAGCTTTTTATCCTCCTTGAGCTTGGTGCGTGCCGCTTCGAACCCTACACCAAGCCGTTCGCCCTCGAAGCTGAGGCTGGACCCCGATTTTTTTACAATCCCGCGTGAGAGCGCGGCGTTTATGACGTCGCCTTCATAGGAAATGCCTTCATTGAAGAGAATATCGAATTCGGCGGATTTGAACGGAGGCGCAACCTTGTTCTTCACCACTTTTGCTTTGACGCGGTTGCCGACCACGTTCTCCGCTTTTTTCACCTGGGCGATGCGGCGGATGTCGATGCGCACCGAGGATGCGAAGGGGAGCGCCCGCCCGCCGGGCGTCGTCTCCGGATTGCCGAACATCACGCCGATCTTCATGCGGATCTGATTGATGAAGATGATCATCGTCTGGGTGTTCGCCGCGAGTGCGGTGAGCTTCCTAAGGGCCTGGCCCATCATCCGCGCCTGGCGCCCCACGTGCTGCTCTCCCATTTCGCCTTCGAGCTCCGCTTGCGGCGTGAGTGCGGCGACGGAATCGACGACGACGACCGAGATCATGCCCGATCGCACGAGGCTTTCGAGGATATTGAGCGCCTCTTCGCCGCTGTCGGGCTGCGAAATAAGGAGCTCGTTGACGTTCACGCCGAGCTTCTTTGCGTATGCGGGGTCCATGGCATGCTCCGCATCGATGAACGCGCATTTACCCCCCTGCTTCTGGGATTGAGCCACGACGTTCAGCGCGAGCGTCGTTTTGCCGCTCGATTCCGGGCCGAAGATCTCAATGATGCGTCCGCGAGGAAGTCCGCCGACGCCGAGCGCGAGGTCGAGCGAGAACGATCCCGTCGAGACGACCGCCACGTCCACCTTGCTCACCTCGCCGAGGCGCATGATGGAACCTTCGCCGAACTTTTCCTGAAGCGACGAAAGGAGCGTGTCGAGGTCCTTCGTTCCCGCCGCGGGCGATCCGCCCGTCCGTGAGCTTTGTTTGCCGCCGGTATGTCCGGCTTTTGCGCCGTGCGCGGCCGCATCCTTCCCTTTTTTGGTTGGTGTCATAGCCCCATTATACCAGATACTCCGTAAAGAAAACCTCAATCGGGTTTACGGATGCGATGATGAGGTGCTGGAGGACGATGGGGAGGGCGTGGTGCCCCCGAAAGGGGTGCCCGTGCCGGCCGATACGCCCGGGGTGCCGGCGGATGTGGACGAGGGGATGGTGCCGGTGAACGAGGACGTGGCGCCGGGACCCGGTTGATAGATGATATTTTCGGTTACGGCCGTCGTGCCGCCAAGGAACTTCTTTGCGGTGATCTGGAACGGGTTCGGCCCTGCGCCGAGCAGCACGGTCTCTTCCCACGATCCATTGGATTGCAGGGGAATTTCCTGGGAGCCGTTCAGATAGAGCGTGTCGGCATTCGTCACGGTGCCGGACAAGGTCACGGTGCTCGACGAGGTGATGTAGGGGTTCGCATCGGGGAACGTGACCGTGAGCGTGGGAGTGCCGAGGATGCGCGACGCTTCGAACCCGAGATAAATGACGATGAGCACGCCCACGAGGACGAGCCAGAGCCATTTGGGCGCGCTGGCCTTCACGAAGCGGTTGCGCGGAAGAGTGTCCGTAGGCCCCGAATAGTTCTTAATGAGCCCTTCCTTGATAAGCCTTTTCCACCATTCTTCGCCGTCAAAGCCGAGCTCGTCGCCGAGCTTCATGAGGTAGCCGCGGAAATAGGGCGCGGACGGCATGGTATCGAAGTCCCCGCGAAGGAGGCTTTCGATGTGCGACGGGGCCACGCCCGTTGCGTCCGCAAGTTTTTTGAGCGTGATGCCCCGCTCTTTTATCTTTGCGGAGAAGAATTGTTCGAAGGAAAGCTCCTCATGCTCCATATCGTGATTGTAGCAAAAGGGCGTCCCGCGCGATACGTTGACCGATAATAAAAAAATGGTATGATAAAAACCAGAAAATCAGGAGGTCGTGCCATGAGCTGTTGCGAGCCCATTCGTGCAAGAGGAATCTTCTATTTTTTATTTCTCCTCTTTTGTGGACGCGAATCCGTCGTGTGGGATGAAGGTCCTTCCACCCCATCTCCCGCCGAAGAAGGATGAGGCGTCTTCCGCAGGAAGACGCCTCGCCACACCGTCACTGCCATCATCATCCCTGCCGCCGTTGCGTACCACGCACGGCGGTTTTTCTATGAGAGGCGCTCCTCGATCTTTTCCACATCGACGTCGCGCGGTTTGGCACCTTCGCCGGGGCCGATGTAGCCGGCGGATTCCATGAGATCGAGCAGGCGTGCCGCGCGGGCATAGCCCACCTTGAGCCTTCGCTGGAGGAGCGAGGCGGACGCCTTCTTCGCCTCCGCGACCGTGGCGAGCGCTTCGTCGAACAGGTCGTCCTCGGCCTCGTCGCCGTCGCCTCCCGCGCCACCGCCCTGGAGGAACGCATCGAGGCTTTGCGGTTCGATGGGACCCGCTTTATCGATGGCGTCCTGTTCCGCATCGACGGCGGGCCGTCCATCGGATTCGCCCTCCGCCATCTGGGGACGGTTCTTTTCCTTGATGAAACTGACGACCGACTTCAATTCCTCTTCGGTGATGTAGGATCCTTGGATGCGTTTGGGCTTCGAGAGGTCGGCGGAAAGGAAGAGCAGGTCGCCATGGCCGAGCAGCTTTTCGGCGCCTGCGGTGTCGAGGATCGTGCGCGAGTCGATCTGCGATGCCACCTGCAGGGCGACGCGTGCGGGGATGTTCGCCTTGATGAGGCCTGTGATCACTTCGACGGACGGACGCTGGGTGGCGAGGAGGAGGTGGATGCCCGTGGCGCGCGCCATCTGCGCGAGGCGCACGATCGCACCTTCCACGTCGCGGCCGAAGGATCCCATGAGGTCGGCCATCTCGTCGATGCCGATGAGGATGTAAGGAAGCGCCTCCTCGCCCTTATGCGTGCTGTTATAGCTCTTGATGTCGCGCGAGCCCGCGTGCTGGAGGAGCTCGTAGCGGCGCTCCATTTCGTTGATCGCCCAGCGGAGCACGCCGAGCGCCTTCTTGTTCTCCGTGATGACGGGGGTGATGAGATGGGGGATGCCGTCGTACATGGAAAGTTCCACGCGCTTCGGATCGATGAGCGCGAGGCGGAGCGTCGCCGGCGAATTCTTATAGAGGAGCGAGGTGATAAGCCCGTGGACGAGGATCGATTTGCCGGATCCCGTGGCGCCCGCGACGAGCATGTGCGGCATCTTTTCGATGTTCGCGAAGATCGGTTCGCCCGAAACGTCGCGCCCGAGCGCGAAGCTCAACGGTCCCGACGTCTGGAATTCCGGATAGTTCATGAGCGAACCGAGGCGCACGAGCGCGGCCGCCTTGTTCGGCACTTCGATGCCGACGAGCGATTTGCCCGGGATCGGTGCTTCGATGCGGACCGGGTGCGCGGCAAGCGCAAGGGCGAGATCGGGATTGAGCGCGGTGATGCGCGAGAGCTTTACGCCCTCCGCGGGCTTCAATGTATAGCGGGTGACGGCGGGGCCCACGTTGATCTCGCCCATTTCGACGGCGATGCCGAACGATTCGAGCGTACGTTTGATGATGTTCGCGTTTGCGAGGAGGTCGCCGGTCGTGGGCTTCGACGAGTCCGATTTGAGGAGTGAGAGCGGCGGCGGCACATAGTTCGCAAAAACGGGGGCTTTGGCCGCGGTCTTCTTTGCGGCGCCCGCGAGCTCGTTGCCATCCTTCGCGTGGATGACGGCGGGTTCCTCCTCTTTTTTGCGCTTTTTTTCCCGACCCTTTTCCTCCCTTCCCTCGCCCTCGCGCGCTTCTGCGGACTGCGGAAGCGGGGCCGCGGCATCCGCCCCTGTCACGATGAGCGGGGCATCATTCTCCTCCCCTTCGTATTCCTGTTCTGCGGATTCCTCCCGCCGCGCTCCGGGCCAGCGGACCCTGAGCGGAATGTTCGCGGTGACGAGTATTGAAATGACCAGGATGAAGAGATCGATGACGAGCGCGGCGATGGTGCCGAAGGGGATGTGGAGCGATCCGAGGACGAGGCCGAGCCATCCGCCGTTGCCGGGGGAAAGGATGTCGATGATGCCGAGGAAAGAAAGGATGAGGATGCCCGCGCCGAACGTCGTCATGCCGAGGATGCGCTGGCGTCCCGCCACGATGAGGACGATCGCATTGAAAATGAGTGCGGCGGGAAGAATGAAGTAGCCCCAGCCGAGCAGCGCGTCGAGGCCGCGGTAGATCGCCGCGCCGGCAGGTCCGGCGAGGCCGAATCCCGCGAGCCCCAGGACGGCCGCGATACAGATGAACGCCGTCGCC
>JAKABL010000048.1 GCA_021801885.1 bacterium | reverse complement strand
TCTCCCTCTCCTCGCACGAGCACATCAATCCTTTCGATATCCCGATCATTCCCGACGGCGAGCTTCCCTCGGACGTGCTCCGCTCGCACATCGTCACCCTCGCATCGCTCATTAAACTGATGGTCGGTAAGATCACCCCCGAAGAAGATGCGATCCTCGACCGGGCCATCACGGAGACCTATGCCTCGCGCGAAATCACTCCCGACGAGGACTTCATGGGCAAGGAAGCCCCCCTCCTCGGCGATCTCGAAACGGTGCTCCGCAACCTCGAAGGAGGCACGGAACTTGCCGAAAAGCTCTATAAATACACCAAGGGAAGCTTCTCCGGATTCCTGAACCAGCCGACGAACATCGATGTCACGAATCGCCTCATCGTATTTTCGATACGCGACCTCGAAGAAGAGCTTCGACCGATCGGCATGTACGTCGTGCTCAACTTCATCTGGAACATCATCCGCGCGAAACTCGCCAAGCGCCTCCTCTTCATCGACGAGGCGTGGATCATGATGGGTAACGAGGACAGCGCGCAGTTCCTGTTCGGACTCGTGAAGCGGGCGCGCAAATATTACCTTGGCATCACGACGATCACGCAGGACGTCGAGGACTTCCTCCGCTCTCCCTATGGACGCCCCATCGTCACGAACTCCTCGATCCAGCTGCTCCTTAAGCAGGCGCCCGCCACGATCGACATCGTCGCAAAGGCATTCGATCTCACCGACGCGGAAAAGAACTTCCTCCTTGGCGCGGAAGTGGGCACGGGCATATTCTTTGCCGGAAAGCGGCACGTCGCGATCCAGATCGTACCGTCCTATTTTGAAGATCAGATCATTACCACAAATCCGGAACAGCTGCTCGAAGAAAAGGACGCGACAAACCCATAAGGGACTCCCATGGACGACGAAGAATTCGACGAGGAAGATTCTGAAGGAAAGATATCCATCGTCGTGGGCGTGCTCGGTACGTTCGTCTTTGCGGTCCTCGATCTCATAAGCATCATTCCAGGAGTGGGAGACCTGGAAGACATTGTGGGCGTGCTCGGTTTTATTGTGGGACTCGCCACCAACGTGGGCCCTATGGTTTCGACGACGCTCGGCATGGTGATCATTATTAAGGGAATCCCCGGCGTGCAAAGTGCGGTCCCCGCATGGACGATAGGATGGTGGGCGGTATGGTTCGCCACGAATCACCAGAATACCGCAACGAGGCTTGCGCTCAAGGCCGCGCGAGAAGCAGGCTCCGCGGAACAAGGGGGTGGTGTGGGCGCAGAAGGGATTGAAGGAGGTGCTATGGGCGGCGCGGAGGGGATGGCGCAGATCGGAGATGAAGCGGGACAGCCCGGCCGAGCAGAAGGGCACAGTAATGAGGAGACAGGGGGTGGCAATAAAGAGAATGCGGCGCCCGACGGACCTGAAAAATCCGGCCAAGACCTCAATGAAAATGATTTTACGCCACGCGAAGAGAGGGCTCCTATGGAAAATGTCGGCGAAGATATCGATCTGCCAAAAGGGGATTTTGGCAGTTGGGATGGAAACAATGAAGAAAACAGCTCATTAGAAGAGGAACAACAGGAGGGCGAAGCGCCCACAGGGGGCGCAGCAGCGACCACCGCAAAGAAAGATGCACAAGGGACCGCCGGCATCGCGGAGAATATCCCAAAACCGCCGCATTTACCAGTGGACAAAGATGGGGGAGCTGAAACCTCTGATGCGCGGGATTTCGACCTCGCCGCATAATACAAATCGGTCTTTTTTGTTATACTTATAGAAAGAAATGATAAAGACCCTTAGGCGCCTTGGCTTTTTTTCCGCCGGCATCGCACTGGTGACGCTTGGCGTGACGGTGTGGGGTATAATTCCCCGCCTTGCAAAAGCCCAGGTGTCGGGAGGCCCCCAATTTTGGATAACTTGGCAAGCCGCAAGTAGCTCTGTTCCTGTAAATTATATCGGGAAGGCTCTTCCTTCTTACAATACGAAAATAACTGCGGAGCTGGCGCTTATCGCAAACGGCTTACCCGTGGATCTTTCCGGACAAACCATCTATTGGTATCTCAACAACACCCTTATCGGCGGAGGTGTGGGCGTCGACACCATAACCTTTAGGCCCTTCGGCCTTCCTCCAAACTCACTCTCCCTCGAAGCGGAGCTTCCGAGTTACAACGGCCAGTACCTCGCCCACAGCATCGAAATACCCTACGTTGACCCCGTCGTGGTTATTGGCGCGCCGTATCCAAACAATACTTTCTCGGCAAATCCCGTCGGATTGATCGCGCTGCCTTATTTCTTTAGTTCCGCACCCTCAACTCTCGTGTATACATGGTCAGTGAACGGTCAGACGGGGACGGGCGCCGAGAATCCCCAGGTCGCACAGGTAACGCTCCCCCAGGGAACGCCGGCGGGGACCGCCATCACGATCGGACTTACCGTAACGGACTCCGCCAATAGCGTGTCCGCAAGCACGCAAAGCACGCTTACCTATGCGGGACAATTGCAATGACCTCACTTCCTGATAAAAAAATAGTGATGGCGCTCAGCGCGACGATAATAGGCATCATTGCGCTCGGCAGCGTTCCCGTCGTTCATGCGGTTTCCATCGCCACCACACTTCCCGGAGAATCGGTGAGTGCAGCAGGAACATCGCCGGGAACATTTGTGAATGCGTTCTATACATGGGCACTTTCCATCGCAGGAGTGCTTGCATTCGGCATCATTGTATACGGCGGCGTAAAATATATGATATCCTCCGGCAACAGCTCTTCCACGAGCGACGCGAAGGAATGGATCAAAGCCGCACTTTTTGGAATACTCCTCCTTGCGGGAGCATATTTCATTCTTAATATCATTAATCCCAATCTGGTAAATCTTAGCCTACCCACCCTTAACACCGTTGAAGTGCCTACCACCACCAAGGCATACACGCCCCCCATTTCAACAAGCACCTTTTATTGCGGAGGAGGGGTGACGTCGAATAATTGCGTATGTGTTCCTCCCACCCAAAAAAAACAAGTAGAAATTGGCGGTGAACAACAATATTTTTGTGCTTCACCCACCCCCTCCAGTACAAACAGTTGCGGTAATGGAACCACGGCGAATAATTGCTGCGGGCAGGGCACATTGAATGGAAACTGCATATGCGTTCCAGCGGGCCTGAAAAAAAATAAAGTGATTGTTTCTTCTGAGCCACAAACGCTGTTTTACTGCCAATAAAAGCCCCCACATACTATGAAACGTTATATCTACATCATTATTGGTATCATCGCGGTCGCCATTGTGGCGGTCATCGCGATCATTTCCGCAAAGAAAGGCGGCGTGGCTTCTTTTCTGGGAGGGGGCTCGCTTCCGACTGTGGGGACGCCCTCTGCGGGAAGTGGCATAACGCCCAGCGGAAATGGCGCCTCCTCCGGGGTTGCGAGCGGGACCATGGTTCTGAGTCAGGGCGCTCCCGCCCAGACCTTCGGTGTTGTTTTCAATGGCCCCGTCCTTGATTATTTCGTAAATGCATCGAATACCGTGACTGCAATCGAGCCGGATGGGGAGGTGGTCTCAATCGCAAACGGCTCGACCACGGTCGTAAGTTCGACCACAATCCCCAATATAATAGCCGCGCACTTTTCGTATGATGGAAAAAAAATCTTAGTAAGTTCGGGTGATCCCACGGATCCTCAGACGGACATATTCTCAATACCTTCGGCGCTATGGACAGCGGGTCCCACAGGAATGCTATCCCCTCAATGGTCCCCATCGCAAACATACGATATTGCGTATCTTGTGCAGCGACCTTCGGGGCTTACCATACTTGCCACGAGAAACGGCGCAGACCTCGCACAACCCCCCGTGACGAAAACCTCTATTATGGCAAGGGATATCACCCTTCAATGGCCCTCAAAGACCACTTTCATCCTTTCTGATAAACCAACAAATAATGATGTTGGTTCAATATGGGCATTTAATGCGCTCACGGGAAAGTTTTCCTCCATTGCATACGAAGCGTCGGGCGCAGAGAGTATGTGGGGTGTTGTTGATGGCAGTACGATTGGCGCCCTTTTCACAGATACGAGCATTACCACCCAATCATTCCAACTTATAGGCCCCACAGGATCGCCCATCCACACATTTAATTTTATAACGCTGCCCTCAAAATGCGCGTTTACAATGGGAACAACAACCGTATCTGTCATGCCCGCCTCTTCCACAAGCACATCGAACACATCCTCCTCTGTGGTAATGGCGCCCCCGGCCGCAACAACCTCCTCGCCTTATCTTTATTGCGGTATTCCCCAAGATCAAGCATCATTTACAAGCGCTGCGCTTCCGGATGCATACACCATGATGTCACTCTTCACTTCCGATGAACTTGTGAAAATAAATCTTGCGAGCGGGGCATTCAATATACTCCGCAGCGATGCGACGCCGCATGTCGATGCGACCGACCTTAAGATCGCCAACAACATCCTCTTCTTCGTGAATCGTTACGATCAGAAGCTTTACGCCCTTACGCTTCCGCAATAGGTGCCACAATCACGTAGCGCTCTTTGCCTTCGCCAACGCTCTCGGTGCGCACATCGGGATGGATGGCAAGTTCCGTATGCACGATCCTGCGCTCATAGGAGTTCATTGCGGGAAGTGAGACGCGTTGCTTGGTTGCTGATGCCTTCTTTGCCGCGGCCCTCGCAAGTTCGGCGATGATCGCCTCACGGTCCCGGCGATAATTGTTGATATCAATGAAAATCGCCTCCTGCTTGCGCCGCCTTGCGACCATCTGCGCAAGATGGTTCATCGCGTCAACTATTGCGGGGAGGTTTTCTTTGAGGAGCGCCT
>JAKABL010000047.1 GCA_021801885.1 bacterium | reverse complement strand
CGTTTCGAGATCGCCGAGGAGGGGGGCTTCCTTGCCCATGAAGTCCTCGTCGGGAGTGATTTCGCGCGAGGCATAGGTCTCCGTGATGGCCCGGTCGAGGATCGCATCTTCTTCGGGGGTGATCTTGCCGACCATCAGTTTAATGAGTGATGCGAGGGTGACGATGTGCGAGCGGAGCACGTCCGAGGGAAGCTCGCCGTCGGGAATGATCGGGATATCGAAAGGATTGATGTGCTCGTGCGAGGAGAGGGAGATGGTGAACATGCTCCCCCCGAACGTTTCCGCGAGCCGCTCGTATTCGTTTTCCGGATCGATGACGAGCACCATGTCGATGCCGGCCATGAGCGAGCGGATGATCTCCAGCTTCGTCGTATACGATTTTCCCGAGCCGGACTTCGCGAACACCACCTGGTTCGCGTTTTCGAGAGAGAAGCGGTCGAAGATCACCAGGTTTTCATTTTCGAGATTGATGCCGTACATAATCCCCTTGTTCGAAGAAAGGTCTTCCGAAATGAACGGGAAGAACGAGGAGATCGGCGAGGTGTTCATGGGGTTGTACACCTGGAGCTTGTCCTCTGCGAGCGGGAGGACGGAGGTAAGACCTTCGAGCTGCTGGAAGAGCGCCGGTTTTATATAAATGAGCTTCGCCTCCATCATCGTGACGAGCTTACTCTCGAGCTTCGCGAGCTCTTCCTGGTCGTCCGCGTAGATCGTGATGTACACACCGACGTTGAACATCTTCTCCTGCGATTGCTGGAGGGAGTCGCGGAGACTTTCCACATCGTTGATCGCGGTTTCGAGGACGGGATTGCGGACAAGCCCCTTTTCCTGCTCTTCGTTCATTTGCGATTCAAGCTGCCCGGCCTTCTTGCGGAGATTTTTGAGCGCAAGCCCCGTATTCACCGGATTGATCATGATCGAAATATCGAAAAGGTTCGGAAGGTTGATCACCGGCTCGAACCATCCCGTGGAAAGATAGCGCGGGTAGGTGAGGATGAAGAACGTTTTGGCGATCTTGTCGCCGATCTTGAGGGAATTCGGCGAAACCTCCGCTCCTGCGGGGGCGATGATCTTCGTGACGTCCTGAGGAGCATTCTCCTGCGGGGCGGCCTGGGACGGCAATGATGATTGTGGATCGAATGCTTCGGGCATGGGATGGTGGGTGTGATGGTCCGGCCTTAGCGCGCCGCTTCCGGGAGGGGGACCTGTTTGCGTTCTATCGTCTGAGGGTTATAGAAATTATAGAAAAGCTCGATGAGCTGCTCATTGCTCAATATTTCCGCCTCAAGCCCGATGCTCAAGAGTCCGCTCATCACCTGGGAGGTGCGCTGGGAAAGCTGCTCCATATGTTCTTTGAATGTCTTCTCCTCCGCCTCCTTGTTTTCTTCCGCGGCATTGGCCGCCGGTCCTTTTGCCGATTTCTTTTTGCCGCCCCCAAAGAACGGCAGAGAAAATGCGCCTCCCGAGGTTATCGCGCTCCCTATGTTCCCTCCGATGGGATAGAACGAAACGACGACCAGAAATGTCTTTTCCATGATCGCGTTTTTCTGCACGAACCCTTTGATGAATTCGGTATATTCGTCGATCTGGTTCTGGAGGATGGGTGACGACTCTTCTTCTTTGCGGGCAAGGAGCGTGGCCACATAGGCGTCGATGTTCACTTTCCGCGAATGAACGATGATCTGCAGGGGGAAATCGATCCCGTTCAGGAAATTCTGATATGCCTGCGTGATGATGGTCTGTTCCGTATCGGATTTGAGCGCAAAATTCACTCCGCCGACCATGACGATCTGCCGCAGGCTGTTGTCTTTCACCACGACGACATTGCCCCGTATCTCTTTAATGTCGACAAGCTCGAGCGAATTGCCCGCATCCTGTTTTTGTACCGTATTCCCTGCCATAGTCCTATTATCGCACGATTTTCCGCGGTTAGCGATACCCACGGGGCCGATTTCCGCACTGCCGTCCACGCCATGCAATTCTGCCTATTGCGGCGATGTGCGCGGGCGGATATGTCAGCGGTAGTCTACACGTCGCGCCGCTGCGCGGTCCCCTGCCACATGCTGAAAGATCTGATAGCGTTCATTCATCCGTTTTTCGATGAATTCCCGATCAGAAGTCTTTTTCGCCGGTGCGGGGCTTCCCGTTTGGACCGCCTCCCAGCTTTTGTGGAGTGCCATACCTGCGGCAATGGCCTCGAGATTGATGCCTTGCGGTGCCGTGGCCTGCGGCACTGAAGGGGCGATGGGTGCCGCAGGTTTCCATACGTATGTCTGCGGCTTCCAGTAATAGTTCGTTGCGGCCTCAAGGATCTTTATGAGGGGCTGGCCGTTTATTTTTATGAACGCGATCGCGAATGCCGCACCCATGATAATGACGAATCCGATCACAAAGAGCCATGTGGCCGTGAAGAAATAGAGGACCATGGATACAAGGCCTCCCGCTCCGATATAGATGAACTGGCGGAGGGAGAACGGCCCCACCACCTTATCTTCGGTTTCGATGAATTGAGGGACTTGAAACTGCATGGTTCTATTGTAGGTGTCTCCGCGCAAGGGGACAAGGTGCCGTATCGCGGCATGCGCACCCGGGATGCGCCCAAAGACCGCGCTATTTCCCGCCTTCCGTAAAGTTCTTTACGATGACGGTCGGCGTTGTCGCCGGAGGGCGGACGGGCGAAGGGGGCGGCGTCGCCGGAGGGCGTTGCGGTGAAGGGGGAACTGGGACTGCGGGGATGGTCTCTGCGGGCTTCGGAGGCATGGCCGCCGGAGGCGGGGGCGGCGTCGCCGGGCGAGAGAACGATATATACCCCGGCATGCTGCTATGAGACATCGCTTCCGTAGTGGGATGAGGAGCCGGAGGCGGGGGCGGCGTCGCCGGGATGGGAATTTTGGGAATCAGTTGGGGGTCGGGCATCGCGCCGATCTCCATGATCTTTCTTGCTTCCGATGTGGCGAGCGGCGACGATGCCAAGGGAGGCTTTGAGGGCGGCCGTTCGGGAACGGAAGGCGCCGCTGCATGTGCACCGCCGAACTCCACGACCGCAGACGCGGGTTTGGGGGTCGGCGTATTTTGAGCAAAATCTACACGAGAATCTTTTTCGGGGGAGGGAATATGAAAATCGATATTTTTTGCGGACGCGTTCAGATGGATGTTCGATTGAATGATTACTGGTAAAGGAGGGGGTGTTATAGATGACGCTGAGGATTTTGCGAGAATACCCGAGGTATTTGTGGGCGGATTTTTAGAGATACCGTCGATCTTATTATTGGGAGATGGGACAGGATGCGCGCCGTTTAATCTTTCTAACGGCGTTGGAACGGGGGATATTTTTTCACCCAATTTTACAACAGAAGCTTTGATTGACGGATCGCGGGGGGATATTTTAGACCATCCTTTCGTGGAGAATTGATCTTGCGTCTGCGGCGCCGAGTCTATATCTTTTATGATGCTTGGGGCGGGTTTTTGCTCCGCAGTATTATTTGGAGAGGAAATAGTATATGAGGCCTCTATCGCTGGGCGTAGCGGGGTGAATATTTTTTCATTCAACTCGCTCGCTATTGCCGCTGCACTTTTCCTGTCCATAGCAAGCAGAGCAGCAAGTTCCTTCTCCACGTCCTCAATACGTACAAATCCCAAAAGGACCCATCCCGTAAAGGCGGCAATTGTTTCCGTTATATCGTCGGGAATGCTGTACTTATTCTGAATATAAGAAATAACATCCGCGGTTTTTTCGGAAAAGATCGCATCTTGCAGCGGCGGAGATATGAGCGCAAAGCGATCTTGCGCTTGTTTTTTTGTGACGGTGATCATGGGTTATGCGTGGTCATCTTCATCTTCGTCCGCGCTGTGCCCTCCTCCTTTTACACTTTCAATGTCGAACATCTTATTAAGGTCCACCATGCTCCTGTTCGCGCTATGTTGTATATAGTTTTTTAGGGCAGTATTGGATTTCGCAAGCGTTTGGATGCTTCTCCTGGTTGTTTCCGTAAACTCATCCATCGTATTTTGGAAATTATCCAAATTATTGTTCTTTGCCACGGTTTTCAAAAGTTCATTAAGGTTGGTGGGCGAAAATCCCGCCGCTATAGCGGTAAACATCGTTTCGTGGATCTTCCCCAGCGTTTCCGGTTGAAGAGTGAGAGGGATAGGCTTTCCGTCCTCAGTAAGTTTTTTCCTTGCCTTATCATTATCTTGGAAGAAGGCCGCCGCAGAGTCCGAGTTTTTTACGATCCAGCTCCTTGCTTCTGCAAGAGCTTCATCGCGCCTATCTTTGGCAGAATTATAACGTTCCGTCTCCTCATCGGTCATATGACGTCCGGACGAGGCCTCCGTAAGTTCCACCATCGTCTTGTTTTCCGCTTCGGCTTTTTCTTGAAGTGTTGCCATCTTTAAGCCGGTTTTATCTTCGAGGGCGCCATATGCCTTCTGCTGCTGGAATTTATCGAATTCACCTTTATTCCCTTTAAGGAATGCCTGTACGTTTTGGGTTCCAACGACGAGATGTCCCATTTCTTTAACGCCGGCAGCCTTCATGACGCCTTTCTGCAGGTCCTCGTTCTGTGAAAGGTGGGCCAACATGGCCATCTGGCGCTTTTCGCTTACCGCTCCCCGGCCAAATGTGCCGGCTTTTTGCGCGAGGATCCTTTGGAACTGTGCGGGGTCTTTTGCGAGCGCTTCCGCATATTTCATTTCATCCTCAATGACGCCCGCACGACCGCCTCGCTGCAGATTACCGATACCGACTCCAAGAGAGGTTTGAAGCCGCTTGGGAGCAAAGCGATATTCTCCCCGCTGCAGCTTCTCTTTTACCTTATCGGGGACAAGTTTCCCTGCCTGCGTCTTTGCTTTTCGACCGGTCCAC
>JAKABL010000046.1 GCA_021801885.1 bacterium | reverse complement strand
GCCTCCGTTCCGGGACCGAGAACGTTCCGCTCATCGCGGGGTTCGCGAAGGCCGTCCTTCTCGCGGACGCGGCGCGCGCGAAAGAGGCGGCGCGCCTTGCGGCCCTCAGGCAGTATGCCCTGCAGGCGATCGCAAAGACCGTAAAAGGCGCCGCGGTGAACGGTCCCCGGAAGGGTTCCGTGCTGCCGCATATTCTCAATATGCATATTCCGGGCGTGTCCGCGGAAGCGCTCATCATGTGGCTCGATCTCGCGGGAATCGCGGTGTCGTCCGGGTCCGCCTGCCGCGCCCGTGCCATCGCGCCGTCGTATGTGATCCGCGCCCTCGGCCATACGGAAGCGCGGGCACGCGAAAGCATCCGCGTGAGCATGGGGCGCGGCACGACGAAGGCCCACATCGATCGCCTCTGCGCGGCCATGAAACTTTTTTTTGCGAAGCGGCGTACTATTCTATAAAGGCGGCGACGTCCCCGTGGTTATTGGTCGGATCATGGTGGGCTCACCGTGCGGAAGCAATCGCATCGCGCCATGGCGAACCGTGGGATGTAAGAAGTATATTCCATGGAAAATCTCATGGATGTGCGCATGCGCATGGCGAATAGTAATTAATACGATATCCACTATTTACTATGAGACAACATCGAACCTTCGCCGCATTTGTCGCGGCGCTTGCCGTGGTCATGGTCGTGGGATTTGTATTGAATGGCGGCATTGTCGCAAGAGCCGCAACGAATCCCTTATCGACGCTTTGGAACGATATCAGCAGACCGTTTGCGGGCGGCACGCAATCTTCCGGGAGCACATCGTCATCCGCGGGATCATCTTCATCGGCGGGCGGAAGCCAGGCCTATACGCCCTACGACCAGTATGAGGCCGATGTGATGGCCGCTGTGCAGAAGGTGGCGCCCTCCGTCGTGTCCGTCACGGTGTCCGAAAACGTGCCGATCATCGAGAACTGCCCCAATTATTTCTATCAGAGTATCCCGCAGCAGTTCCAGCAGTTCTTCGGCACCGTGCCCACGAGCACACCCTGCCAAAGCACGAAGACCCAGCTCCAGCAGGTGGGCGGCGGGTCCGGATTCATCATTTCTCCCGACGGGCTCATTCTTACCAATAAGCACGTGGTGGCGAACAAAAACGCGTCCTACACCGTTCTCCTCAACAATGGCAAGACCTATAAAGCGACCGTGCTTGCGCGCGATCCCAACCAGGACCTTGCGGTGCTCAAAATCGATGCCACGGGGCTTCCCACGGTGACGCTCGGCGACTCGAGCGGGCTTCAGCTCGGCCAGACCGCGATCGCGATCGGTAATGCGCTCGGCCAGTTTTCGAATACGGTGTCGGTGGGCGTCGTGAGCGGCCTCGCCCGCACGGTGACTGCGGCCTCGCCCGTGACGGGAGCGCAGGAAACGCTCACTGGCGTCATTCAGACCGATGCCGCCATCAATCCCGGCAATTCCGGAGGTCCTCTCGTCGATCTCCGTGGCCAGGTGATCGGCATCGATACCGCAGTGGCGTCGAACGCGCAGAATATAGGATTCGCCATCCCGATCAACCAGGCGAAGTCCGCGATCCGGTCCGTGGAGGCAACGGGACAGATCAAAGCTCCCTATCTCGGCGTGCGCTATGAGCCCGTGGATGCGGCGCTTGCCGCAGCGGATAAGCTCCCGATCACCTATGGTGCGCTCATCGCCTCCGGCCAACGCAGCCTTGCCGCCGTACTGCCGAACTCTCCCGCGGCGAAGGCGGGCCTTAAGGCGGGGGATATCATCGAATCGGTGAACGGGACGCAGGTGAACGCGCAGAACGATCTCGGCAACCTCATCGATCAATACAATGTCGGCGATACGGTGACGCTCGTCGTCGATCGCAAGGGCCAGACGCTTACTGTGCACGCCACGCTCGCGGAACGCCCCGCAGGAAGCTAGGGATTAGCAATCTCAAGGTGAGATTGACAATGCGGTCTACGAACCCTATACTACCTAAATATCGTGCCCATACCGTTCCGGTATGACGATCGTGCGGCGCCGCGCGGAAACAATCGCGGCGCCCGCGCGGTATAATAAAGAAAGAAGGGAAGGCAGGACGGGGCGCGTCCACGCCCGTGCCATATCCCGATGGGCGCCGACCATTAACCATTATTCATTCCATGCCAAATTTCCATCGTTTCACCATCAAGGCGCAGGAGGCATTGCAGAATGCGCAGGAGATCGCGGCAAAAAAGAACCATGGCGAGCTCAAATCGCTACACCTTCTCGCCGCCCTCCTCGAAGACGAGCAGTCCCTCGTGATCCCGGTGCTCGAGCGCTCCGGCGTGGATATCGAGCGCCTCGACGAACAGATCGAAGAGGAGCTCGATCGCATCCCGCCCATCCTTTCGAGCTCGCCCGTGGGACAGCTCTACCTTTCGCAGGAGCTCATGCGGGTGCTCGATCAGGCGGCGAAGGTCGCCGCCCAGCAGAAGGACGAGTTCGTATCTTGCGAACATCTCCTCCTCGCGCTGCTCGATATCCCCGGCGCGGCAAAGTCCGTGCTCGAAAAGTTCGGTGTGCGCCGCGAAGGCGCGTTCCGCGTGCTTGCCCAGCTTCGCGGGTCGGTCCGCGTGACGGACGAAACGCCGGAGAGCAAATTCCAGGTGCTTGAGAAATATGCCATCAATCTGAGCGAAAAGGCCAAGGAAGGCAAGCTTGATCCGGTCATCGGCCGCGAAGAGGAGCTCCGCCGCCTCATGCAGGTGCTCTCGCGCCGTACGAAGAACAATCCCTGCCTCATCGGCGAACCGGGCGTCGGCAAGACCGCCATCGTCGAGGGGCTCGCGCAGCGCATCGCTTCGGGCGATGTACCGGAGCTTTTGAAGGGAAAACAGGTGCTCATGCTCGATCTCGGATCGCTCATTGCAGGCACCAAGTTCCGCGGCGAATTCGAGGACCGTCTGAAGGCTTTCGTGAAGGAGGTCAAGAATTCCGCGGGCCAGATCATCCTCTTCATCGACGAGATCCATACCATCGTGGGCGCCGGCGCCGCCGAAGGCGCGATCGACGCCTCAAACCTCCTGAAGCCGGCGCTTGCGCGCGGCGAATTGCATGCGATCGGCGCGACCACGATCCGCGAATATCAAAAATACATCGAAAAGGATCCCGCGCTCGAGCGCCGTTTCCAGCCGATCAGCGTGGAGGAGCCTTCCATCGAGGATTCCATCGCGATCCTGCGCGGATTGAAGGAGCGGTACGAGATCCATCACGGCATGCGCATCAGCGACGAGGCCATCGTGGAAGCGGTGAACCTTTCCGCGCGCTACATCACCGACCGCTTCCTCCCCGATAAGGCCGTGGACCTCATCGACGAGGCCGCCGCCGCGCGGCGCCTCGAATCGGAGTCGCTCCCGAAGGAGATCGACGCGGTCCGCCGCGAGATCACGAAGCTCGAGGTGGAAAAACAGGCGCTCTCTCAGGAAGGGCAGGGCCAGAAGCATGCGGCGCGCCTCAAGGAGATCGATGCGCTGCTCGCCACGCGCAAAGAGGAGAACGACGAGCTTTCGAGCAAGTGGCACTCCGAGAAGATCAAGTTCGAGACGCTCCATCAGCTCCGCCAGAAGGTGGAGAACCTGAAGCGCGAAGCGGAGGTGGCCGAGCGCGAGGGGAATCTCGAACGCGTCGCGCAGATCACCTACGGCGAGCTTCCGGCGGCCGAAAAGGACTTTGCGATATTTGAAAAGAAGAATTTCGGCATTCCGTCCGCCGCCGCGCGACGCCGCACGGCATCCCGCAAAGGCGCAAAGGCCTCTGCCGCATACGACGAGCACGATCGCTATCTGAAGGAGGCCGTCGACAAGGAGGACGTGGCCGCCGTGGTCTCCGTGTGGACCGGCATCCCCTTGAAGCGCATGCTCGAGACCGAGACCGATAAGCTCATCCGCATCGAGGATGTGCTCCGGGAGCGGGTGATCGGGCAGGAAGAGGGTATTACCGCCGTGGCGTCGGCGCTGCGCCGCGCCCGGGCCGGTCTTTCTGACGCCAATCGTCCGATAGGATCCTTCATGTTCCTCGGTCCCACGGGCGTGGGCAAGACGGAACTCGCGCGCACGCTTGCCGAGTTCATGTTCAACGACGAGAAGGCGCTCATCCGCGTCGACATGTCCGAATACATGGAACGGCACGCCACCTCGCGCCTCATCGGATCGCCGCCGGGCTATGTCGGCCACGAGGAGGGAGGGCAGCTCACGGAGCTCATCCGCCATAGGCCGTACAGCGTCATCCTCTTCGATGAGATCGAAAAGGCGCATCCCGAGGTCTTCAACCTCCTCCTCCAACTTCTCGACGACGGCCGCCTCACGGACAGCAAGGGCAAGACGGTGAACTTCAAGAACACGATCATCATCATGACGTCGAACGTCGGGAGCCAGTATCTCCGCGCCATGTCGCGCATCGGGTTCAGTTCCGACGAGGAGGCCGCAGGCGAGGAGGATTATCGGAGCAAAGTGATGGACGCGCTCCGTCAGAGCTTCCGCCCCGAATTCCTCAACCGCATCGACGAGATCGTCATCTTCAATCCGCTCCGCAGGGCGGACATCGAGAAGATCGTGGACATCCAGCTCCGCGCGATCGAAGGGAGGCTGAAGGACCGCAACATCAAGGTGGAGGTGGGGGCCGATGCGCGCGCCTACCTTGCAAAGGAAGGGTTCAGCTCCGATTTCGGCGCCCGTCCGCTCAAGCGGCTCATCCAAAAGATGATCCTCGACCGCCTTGCGGACAAGCTCATTCGCGGCGAAGTAAAGGAGGGCGGCCGTATCCGCGTGGGATTCAAGCAGAATGCGCTGACCTTTTCTTCTTAGCGGGACTTTCTCCTTGGACCTATTCCCTGGGGCGCGCGTAATGCCCCGTTTTCCA
>JAKABL010000045.1 GCA_021801885.1 bacterium | reverse complement strand
CCAAGCGTCTCTGCCTCCTCGCGCGGCATTTCACTCCGCGTCACGGGAAGGTCCTCGCGGATCTTTTCGTTCACGATGCGCTCCACTTCCTGCTTTTGGGCATCGGTCATCTTCCCCCCGTCGTAGGAAAAATCAAGCCGCAGGCGCTCGGCAGTGATGTTCGAACCGCGCTGTTTGACCTCCGGCCCCAGCACGTGCTGGAGCGCCTTGAGGAGCAGATGGTGCGCGGTGTGAAGGCGGGTCGTTTCCGCGCTCGCGTCCGCAAGTCCTCCTTTGAACACCCCGGCCGATGCGGTGCGCGAAAGATCGCGATGCTTCGTGAACTCCGCCTCGAACGCCGCGCCGTCGACGGCGATGCCACGCTCCGCAGCGATCTCCTGGGTAAGCTCCCAGGGAAACCCATAGCTCTGATAGAGATCGAATGCGTCCTTCCCGGTGATCGCCCCTTCTGTGGTGCGCTTTTCGAATTCCTTAAGCCCCTCCTTGACCGTTGCGCCGAACTTTTTGAACTCGTCGGCGATCGTTTTCGTGATGGCGTCACGATGGATGCCGAGATCCGGATAGTGCGCTTTGTAATAATCGCAGACCGTGCCGATCACGGCCTCGAGCCATCCCTGTTCGGGATGAAGCCCTTCTGAAAAGAGCGCGGCGCGCCGGAGAAGCTTCCGCAGCATATACCCTTGGCCCTTGTTCGAAGGAAGGATCCCGTCCCCAATAAGGAAGGTCGCGCCGCGAAGATGATCGAGAATGATGCGGACCTTGCGGACGTCGCCCGCGGGCGGCTGCGCGGCCCCTCCGAGGGACGCCGCCATCGCGGCGAAAATGTCGATCGCGAACACGTCGCTATCGCCGATCGATGCCGCCGTGATCCGCTCGAGCCCCCCGCCGAAATCGACGTTCCGCTGGGCGAGCTTTTCGAACGACCCGTCCTCCTTTTTACGATATTCCATGAACACGCTGTTGCCGATCTCGAGGAAACGGCCGCAATCGCAGTTCGGATGGCAATGCGCGCCGAACGTCGCATCGTGGCGCGGGGCTCCCTCCGCAGTGTGCTCGCCGAAGTCATAGAACACTTCGGAGTCCGGCCCGCCCGGTTCCCCTGCCGGCATATTGGACGGCACGCCCGCACGGCTCCACCAGTTCTTCTTCACATCATAAGAAAAGATGCGGCCGCCCTGCATGCCCACTTCGCCGCCGTGCGCCTCCGAACCGAGTGCCACGTATTTCGGCTCGCCGCCGTCGACGCCTTTCCCTGCAAAAAGCTTCTTCCAGATCGCAACCGATTCCTCATCGGCAGGAATGCCCGTCGCCTCGTCACCGGCGAACACCGTGACATAGAGCCGTGCGGGATCGAGCCCGACACCGCCCGCCTCGGGAGCGTTCGTCAAGAATTCAAAAAACCACGGGAGCTGCTCGTCTTTGAAATAATCGCCGAGCGACCAGTTGCCGAGCATCTCGAAGAAGGTGGTGTGGCGGTTGTCGCCCACTTCGTCGATATCCTCCGCACGGAACGACTTCTGCGCGTCAGCAAGCCGGCGCCCTTCAGGATGCGCGGCGCCAAGGAGATACGGCACGAGCGGTTGCATGCCGCTTCCCGTGAAAAGCGTGGTGGGATCGTTCTCGGGCACGAGACGCGCCGAGGGAATGATCGCGTGGCCGCGGGCCTTGTAGAATGCGAGGAATCGCGCACGGACTTCGTTCAATGTCATACGCACTATGATATAGGAGCGCCGCGGCTTTTTCCAGGGCGCCACACGCCGGACCTATGGTACAATTCCCTCCATGGAACCTCGCTCCGCCGATATCACGCGCATCAATTCCTTTGTCGAGCTACTTCATACATTCCAGAAGGTAGAGCGTATCATTAACGTTCCCGGGAGTGACCGATGGGAAAATGACGTAGAGCACAGCTACCTGCTTGCGATGACGGCGTGGTATCTGATTGATGCGCTCGGCATGACACTCGATATCGGGAAAACACTCCGTTATGCGCTCGCGCACGATCTTGTAGAAGTATATGCAGGAGACACCTATGCATACACCAAAAACGAAGCACTGAAGGCGTCGAAGCATGAACGGGAGCGGAAGGCTCAGATGAGAATCGAGAAAGAATTTCCTGAATTTCCCACGCTTCACGACGCGATCGGCGCATACGAAGAGAAACAGGATGAGGAAGCAAGGTTCATCTATGCGCTCGACAAGCTCATCCCTGTAATTACCGTATTTCTTCAAAATGGAAGAACATGGAAAGAAGCTGACGTGGCCTGGGATGAAGTTATGGATCACAAGCGCAGCCGCATCGGTGATGCACCTTATATACGGGATCTTTTTGAACAGATTGTCGCTCTGATGGAGCACGATAAGCAAAAATACTTCAACCGATAACATTATCTCATGGACACCGCCGACCGAACACGCCTCTATCGCATAAATGCAACGAACGAGCTCACCGAACACTTCACGTATGCGCGCCTCGCGCGCATGGAAAAGAACCCCGGCAACCGCGCGGCGCTCGCACGGCTCGCCGAACAGGAGCGCACGCATTACGAATTCTGGAAAAAGCTCCTCGCGGAAACCGACCCCGAGGAAGCGACGCATATCCGACCACACCGCATGACCGTCTGGGCGATGGCCACCGCACGCACCGTGCTCGGCGTCACCTTCATCACGAAATTCCTCGAAATTCACGAGACCGACGCGGTGACGCGCTATGAAGCGATCCGTGCCGATATCCCGGCGGGGCACCAGGCGCACTTCGCCGAAATCATCGAGGATGAGAAGGCGCATGAGCACACGTTCATCAGTGAGCTCAAAGAGACCCGCGTGGATTATCTCGGGTTCATCGTCCTCGGCCTCGCGGATGCGATCGTGGAGATCACGGGCGTCCATGCGGGATTCCTCGGTGTGACGGGCGATACGCTCATTGCCGGTGTTGCCGGCGTCATCGTAGGGTTTGCCGCGGCCATCTCCATGGGATCGGCGGCATACCTCCAGGCAAAAGAAGATCCGAAAAAATCTCCGTTCGTCTCGGCATTTGCGACCGGGTTTTCCTATTTCAGCTCGGTCATCCTCCTCGCACTCCCCTACTTCCTTATCCGCGCGATGATACCCGCCTTCGCGATATCCACCTCGGTCGGCATCGTGCTCATCGCGGGGTTCACCTTCTATGGCGCAGTGGTGTTCGACCGGGGCTTCTGGCGCGAATTCGCCGAAGCGGCGGGACTCATGCTCGTCACTGCGGCAGCGACCTTCATCTGGGGTAATATCATCGGGAAAATATTCAAGGTGCAGCCGACCAATTTCTGATCGTTCTTTCCCCGCGCGCCTATTGCATGCCCTGCGGCGTGCGCGCGAACACCGCGAGGCCCTTCCTCCGTGCATAGCCGCATTTCGCGGCAAACGCAAAATTCTTCCGCTCTGTTTCGAAATAGATCGCGGTCCCCCGCACCGCACGATGCCCCGCAAACCGCGCCATCATGCGAAGCCCGAGCCCCTGGCGCTGATATTCAGGCGCGATCACGAGATCGAGGATCTTCGTATCAAGCGCACCGTCCGTGAGTGCGCGCAAAAGGCCCACCAGTTCGCCCGCCGCATTATGGGCGGAAAGGACGACATTGCACTGCGCGAGCGAGCGTCGAAGGCGCGCGGCGGAATACCGGGCGGGCGTTCCCCATCCAAGCTCCACATAGAGCGCGGCGGCATCGGCAGGGTCCACGCAAAGCGGGTCGAAGGAAAGCGTGATCGTGTCCATACTTCCATTCTATCAAAGCGGCGGCGGTCCTCCCAGCCGTCGAAGGCGCGCGCGGCGGCCGGCGCGTCCATATGCGGCTCGCTCATGGGCCGCGCGAAGAGACTCGATCTCCGTGAACGCAGCCTCGAACCTGCATTCCGCCTCCTGTGCGCGCAGCGCACCATCCTCCTCCATGCCATCGATGCGCGCGCTCATCGTCATAACGACCTCGGCCATAAGGTCCATCTCCCGTCCCATCTGCTCAATGAGCACATCCTGCATCCTGAGATGCGCAGCGATGAACGCGAACGCTCCCACGCCGCCGATATCCTCGTCATCGTCATTCCCCTGGACGCCCATATCGGCGCGACGCACTGCGGTTCCCGGCACCGCGCCATCGATCGGTTCATGTTCCATAAGAACATCGTAGCGCACGACCCTTCAAGGAATGCTCGAGATATCATCAGAAGACCCTCAAGAGGTTGATGATCGCCGCAAGGGCGATGACCGCCCATATAAGATTCAGCCAGAACGGCTGATAATCCTTCTTATAAAAGGTTTCGATCGTGACGCCGAGCGCGCCCGTGAAATTCAAAAGCTGATAGATGATGCTTGTCGGCGGAAGGACGAGAAAACTCACCAAGAGATACGCGACGATCGTCGCTACCACGCCGTACCATCCCATAATGCCGATACCGCTCCTCGTCATGGCGCCATTATAGCTCCTTCTCGAGGTCTTCGAGAAGTTTCTTGGCACGCGCATTGGGACTCTTGGGGGCCTTGATGGTGAAATCGACGAACAGATCGCCGCGTGAGCCCCCTTCGGGCCCATGGGCGCCTATCTTCGCGGAACCGAACCGCGGCATCCCTTTATGCGGAATACGAAACATTTCCTTGAGATTATAGTGCGGAGGGATCTCGGCGCGGACCGTGCCGCCTTCGATGACCGGAACCTCGATCGCCTTGCCGAGAAGCACGTCCGTAAGGCGAAGCTCGCGCGCGACGATAAGGTCCGCACCCTGCCGCGCGAAGACCGCATGGGGCTTCACGCGCACGCGAACATACAGATCGCCCGATGCCGTACCGCGCTCGCCGGCCTCGCCTGCGCCGGCAAGCTTGATGATCTGCCCGTCCTCGATGCCCGGGAGAAGCGAAAGTTTCGCCTCGCGGTCCGCCTGCACGCGGCCCGCGCCCTTGCATACGGAACATGGTTTTTTGGGCACCTCACCCGTACCGTGACACTTCGTGCAGGTGCGCACCTGG
>JAKABL010000044.1 GCA_021801885.1 bacterium | reverse complement strand
TCTTCTTGAAAATAGGGTGCGACGAAAGCGCGCCATCGATCGTGATCGTGCCGCTCGTCGGCCGCAGAAGGCCCACGATCATCTTCATGATGGTCGTTTTCCCGGCACCGTTCTGGCCGAGAAAACCGAAGATGGGGGCGTCGACGGTGAGCGTGAAATCATCCACCGCGACCCGCTTCTTATATGCCTTTGTGAGATGGGAAAATTCGACCATATGTCGCAGTGATTTCCTTTGCTTCTTTGAGAAAAAGTATACGCGGCGTTGCGCCAAATGACAAACGACGGGACGCCGCATACCGGTGATCCGTCGCGCCGATGCGCTTCAAAAAATCCTCATGCGCCGGTCGGCGCGATATGCTCCTCCGCGTACTGCAGACTCCCCCCCACCTTTTTCCCGGGATTGAAGATGTCCTGGGGATCGAAAATCTTTTTGGTCTCCGCAAAGAGCGCCGCGATCTTCGGGCCATACATCTCTTCGAGATACGGCGTGCGGATGAGGCCATCATTATGCTCCGCGGTGATCGATCCGTGGTACTGGAGGATCAATCGGTACACCTTTTCCGAGATCTCCGGAATGAGCGCACGCACCCTCGGGTCGCTCAAGTTCATGAGCGGAATGATATGGAAATTGCCGTTCCCGGGATGGCCTGCGATCGTATAGATGAGATCGTGCTTATATTCGTCGAGGATCGCATTCACCTTGGGAAGGACCTCCTTCATATATTCCGGCTTCACGATGAAATCGTCGATGAATGGCGCGGTATCCATGCCGCGCATGTTGCTATGGAGGAGCGCGAAGCTTTCCCGGCGGATCGTCCAATATTTCTGCTCCTGGCGTTCGTGCTTGAGGGGAAGGACCTGGATGCCGGCGTGCGCGCGCGCAAAATCGCGGATCGCCGCGGCGAGGGCACCGAGCTTTTCCTGGAGCTCCCGTTCATCGTCGCCCGTGAGCTCGATCAGCATGATCATCTTCGGCATGCCGCCGCGCAGCACCATGAACACCTCCGGAAGGAATTGCAGCCCGAGCGAAACGACGTTGCCTTTCATCGAGCCGAGAACCTGGCGCCACAGACGCACCGCCACCTCCACCGTCTTGTCGTCGTAGGATTCGATGCTCTCCGGCGCGAACGGCAATGCAACCTCCACGAGATCGGCCGCCCACGAAAGATCCTTCAAAAAGACCACGCAGAGGCGCGAATGTTTCTTGAGCGGAACGAGGCCGAGCGTTGCCTCCGTCAGCAGTCCGAACGTCCCCTGCGATCCGACGATGAGCTTCGTGATGTCGAATACGCCGGTTTGCCGGTCCCAGACATTCCAAAGATAATAGCCCGCAGAGTTCTTTGATACGTCCGGCTTTGCCGCCATGATCTCGTCGTAGTGATCGTCGATGAGCTTCTTGAGCGTGCGGAAGATCTCGCCTTCAAAACTCTCTTCGGCAAGCTTCCGCTGGAGCGCCTCGCCCGAAAGCGGCGTCAACAAGTGGGACTCACCATCCGCCATTACGAGATTCACCGCACGCACATAGCGCTCCGTCTTCCCGTAGGCAAGCGTCTTTTCGCCGCCGCTATTGTTATTGACCATCCCCCCGAGCGCGCAGAGGTCCTTCGATGCGGGGAATGCGGGATAGAGAAGGTCCTTCGCGGTCAATGCGTTTTCAAAGTCCCGGAAATATACGCCGGGTTCCACGCGCGCCACCATCGCGGCGTCATCGATGTCGATGATATGGTTGAAATATTTGGTGAACGACACGACGATGCTCTGCGTGAGCGGACCGCCCGTCATATCCGTGCCCGCGGAACGGCCGGTCAGCGATATTGATTCCCCTGCCGCCTTCTTTTTGGCGACGAATTTCACAAGATTTTTCAGATCGTCCGCATCCTTGGGAAACACGACGACCTGCGGCGTCACCTTGAAGACGGAATAGTCGTGACTATAGTTCGCGCGCGTCGCGTCATCCGCCGCGACGTCGCCATGGAAGAATTCCTTTATTTCATCGGCAAGCATAATAGGTAAAGTATAGCATACGATCCCCGTCCGCTCGTTCTTTACGCGATTGCGGGGTGTGGTACCATGGATATATGAACAGAAATCCCATTATTGCCATACAGCAACGGCCCAAAATCGCGCTCGCGGCGATCATCGTGCTCGTCATTGCCGTCATCGCGCTCATCGTCGCGCTCGCCCGGACCGGTGCCCATCCTGTCGCGCCGTCATCCGCACTTCCGAACACCACGAGCACTTCGGCAACCGGCACCGCCGCCACGACCGGCACCGCCGCGACAACCCCTTCATCGGCTCCGGCCTCCGGCGGCGCACGCTCCGGACAGAGCACTGCCGCGCCCGCATCGCCGAGCCGCACGATCACCGTACATCTCCTGTCCCCCGCATCGGGGGCTGTATGGACCATCGGCGGGCAGAATATCATCGCATGGACCGCAGGCGCAGGCGTCACTGGCGAGATCGAGCTCATCAATGCCACGACCAAAACGGTCACCGGCGTCATCCTCTCCCAGACCGGTATGAACCAGACCTCCTATACATGGGATGCCCGCTCGGTCTCGCTTCTCCGCTATGGCGGGCAGTTCAAGGATGTCGTTCCCGGCGTGTACCTCATCCGCATCCACTTCGACGGCAATAACCTGGGCGATATCACGAGCGGTCCCGTTTACATCACCCAATAGCGCAACGCTCGGGCATCCGCGTGCCGGGGCTGACGCATCGGATCATTGGAACGCTCTCACGCTGCGAAGTTTTTTGTGGTAGCCGATCGCGAACCGATGGGCTTCGTCCCGCACACGCACGAGCGTTTCCTTGCGCACGCCTTTCGGCACGGCGCCGATGATATCGTTCCGCTTCCGCTCGGGACCTTTTGCGATGCCGAGCACCGGAATGCGGAGACCCGCCCGCAGGAGCACTTTTTTTGCTGCATTCGCCTGCGCGAGTCCCCCATCGATAAGCACGAGATCCGGCATGCGCCAGCCCTCCTCCCCTCCATGGCGCGCGCTAAAGCGACGCTCGAGCACCTCCGTGAGCATTCCCACATCGTTCGGACCATCCACGCTCCTGATCCTGAATTTACGGTACTCCTCTTTGTTCGGCTCGCCATCCTCGAAGACGACCATGGAGCCCACGGACGACGTCCCCGATATGTTCGAAATATCGTATCCCTCGATGCGATAGGTCCTCGGCGCAGCCGCTCCTTCCCGAGAACCCTTCGCAGGGGCGCTCGCCGCGGGCACCAGCACTTCATTCTCGGAAATGAGCGTACTGTCCTGAACGTGCTTCAACGCGAACATGCGCCGGCGCATGCGCGCGGCGCGCTCAAAATCGAGCCCCTTTGCCGACGCCTTCATTTCCTTCTCGAACATCGCGAGTACGCGCTTTTTGCCGCCGCTAAAAAATAATTTGAGCGGCACGATCGTATGCGCAATATATTCGTCGTGCGTCACCGCGCCGATGCAGGTGCCGGGACAGAGGCCCACCTCGTAATCGAAGCAGGGCCGCTTCATTTTTCCGACAAGATCCGGAGCGTGGGTGTTCCAGGGGAATATCCTCCGCAAGATGCGCATCGCTTCGCGCGCGGACGATGCCGACGTGAACGGTCCGTACCGCGTCCCTCGCTCGGCATCCTTGCCCCGCACGAGGAGCACCCGCGGGAACTTCTCGCGCGATGCTATCTCCACATAGAGGAAGCTCTTGTCATCCTTTTCGCGCACATTGAACGGTGGTCTCAGCTTTTTGATGAGCTCGGCTTCAAGGATGAGCGCTTCGAGTGCGGTCTCCGTCTTGTTGAGCTCGATCGCCGCAATGCGGCTTACGAGTGTCTGGATGCGGACATCGTGCGGGCGCTCGAAATAGCTCGCTACGCGGCGGCGCAGATTCGCGGCCTTGCCGACGTAAAGCACGCGGCCTTCGGCATCCTTCATGACATAGACCCCCGGCGTTTCCGGAAATTTTTTATAGGCGATCATATCCTTTTCCTCATTATATATAAAAAGCCCGCGCGAATCTTTTGCGCGGGCGTTTTCCCAGCCTCCTCCTGGACGATGTTCGCGCGGATCACCTCCACGCGATTTTCATGAGCGGCAGAATGCCCGCGATCACGAGCACCGCGCCCACATGCGCCGCAACCACGGGATGGACATTTCCCCACCGCGTTGTGGGACCAAGTACGGCGATGAATGCGATAGATGCGATCGCATATCCTACAACATATCCCCTAAGGGACGATCTCCTCATCTCTGCCTCCTTAAGGCATTCTGGGAATATTATCAACTTTTTTCTCCTCAAAGTCAAATCGTCGCGGGACGGGGTCTGTGAGAGTTCATATCGTCCCGGGACGACGAGGCTATTTCTGGAGGACCTTGCGGAGGTACTGCCCCGTATAGCTCTCCTTCTTCCTTGCGATCTCTTCGGGCGTTCCCGCCGCGACGATCGTGCCGCCGCGCGCGCCGCCTTCGGGTCCAAGATCGATCACCCAATCGGCGGTCTTGATCACATCAAGATTGTGCTCGATCACGACGACCGTATTGCCGCGGTCGACGAGGCGCTGCAGGACCTTGAGCAACTGATCAATGTCGGCGAAGTGGAGGCCCGTCGTCGGCTCGTCGAGCAGATAGAGCGTCCGGTGGGTATCCTTCTTCCCCAGTTCGGCGGAAAGCTTGATACGCTGGGCCTCGCCGCCGGAGAGCGTCGTTGCGGACTGGCCGAGCTCGAGGTAGCCGAGCCCCACCTCCTCGAGGATGGTCAGCTTTTCCTCGAGCCACGGAATGTCGCCGAAGAACTGCGCCGCCTCCTCCACCGTCATCTGGAGCACGTCATAGATGTTCTTGCCTTTATATTCCACTTCGAGCGTTTCACGATCGAAGCGCTTTCCTTTGCACACGTCGCATGCGACATACACCGTCGGGAGGAAATGCATTTCGATCGCGATCGTGCCATGCCCTTCGCAGTTCTCGCAGCGACCGCCCGGGACGTTGAAGCTGAAGCGGCCCGGCTTGTAGCCGCGCACGCGTGCGTCCTCCGTTGAGGCAAAAAGGTCGCGGATATGGGTCCATGCACCCACGTACGTGGCAGGATTGGAGCGCGGCGTGCGCCCGATCGGCGACTGATCGATATTGATGATGCGATTGAGGTATTCGAG
>JAKABL010000043.1 GCA_021801885.1 bacterium | reverse complement strand
GCCGCGAGTTCCCCGCCAGCTGGTTCGCGCATGTCAAGCTCGTGCCCGCGGCAGAGGAAGGGCAGCGCGCGGCAGACGGACGGCGGAGCGGGGCGAAATCCGCGCATGCGCACGGCCGCCGACATGATCCCGCGCTCAACTTCTTCGGCGTGAACGCCTCACAGCCGCTCGCGGTATGGCGCGCGAAGGGGTGGATCAACGAGGCGCACGATCCGCGCGGATGGTTCCAGTGGTACTGCCGCTACTATATGGGTCGGCGGCTGGGTCCGGGCACCGCGCCCGATGGACGCGGGAGCGAGGATGAGCGCCAGATCAAGCGCTGGCGCGCCATCGCCCGGCACGTGGCCCAGGTTCGCAAAAATTGCCGCCCCGGCGATTTCACCTGCCACACGAAGCAGCGGCAGGCCTTATTGCATTGGGCGTATGATGCGAGGAAGATGTAGAGCAAGCCCTATTTGTGAAATTATAAGATGTCCTTCACAAATGGATCGACTTTTCGTATAATGTTTTTACATCAAAAAGGCATCTAGAACATCCCATGGATCAGCTATCTTTTATGTCTGACGAAGTGAAAGGGCATGGCAACGTTTCTGCCGAGGATCTCGCTTCTTTAATCGCTATTATCGATGGCCATAATTCGAGAATGCTCGATCGATTCCCAAATTATAATTTATTCATTACAGGAACAGGCCAAAGTTATGGCTTAAAAATTCAACAGAGAATTATTGATAGCTTTTCGGACCTCTCTAAAAATATGAGCGGCTCTGATTATGACGCTATAAGCAAACTCGGAGAAAAGATAGAAATAAAATCCCTAAAAGCTCTCAAGGGAGAATCGACCGATTATATAGGTTCGCGGATAGTAAACCTTACGCCACAAACGAAATTACATATTGGTGGATCGTTTCAGCAGGTAAAGCCATCCGAATGTGATTGTTTCATTTTTCATATTCTTTATGGAGATGCTGAACGTTTATTCTTGGTCCCTTCAAAATTGTTTAGTACGACACCCAAAATGGAGAACAGAGAGCCCGGAAAGATTCTGCTGAGCGCCCAACACCGAGGACACAAAACAGAAGGACAGGCTAATGTTGGCCAAATCTTATCTCGTGCCAGTTATTTTGAACCAGATATCAAGTATTCCAGCCTCAAGGCCAAAGCCTTCTCGTTTGCAAAACTCAAAAAGGAAATTGAAATGAGGCTTGATGTACTAGGCCCGGATTGGATTTTGCCAGAATCCAAGAATTAGCCTATTTTGCCGCTAGAGCGCTGCTCGCGAGAAATAAATTCGGTTGGAATCGCAAAGTAAAAACGTTTGTTTTTCTTTTTCATATCCTTATACCAGCTTGTTTTCGCAACAAACATTATATAATTAAATATTTCTGAGAGGGGCTCATTGGTATTGGATCGCCACCAGTCTTTAAAATAATCTGTTAAATTATTCTCTATCCCTTCGATTGGGACAGTGCGATTGGCTCCCGGCGAAACATTACGATTGCAATCGTAATTACAAAATCCAAAGTAGTCAGTAGAACTGTGAGAGGGATTGCCAGTGAAGTAAAACGATTTTCCTGGATTCGGATTTATTTCGTATACAAAATTTTTCTTCTTCTTTAATTTCTCGCATCTAAAATAGTACCGGACTCCTTTACGCACATTTATTTCTTTATAATGCGCGATATTTAAAAAGTCTTGCAATATCCCGTCTTTTTCTTGAATGTTGTGGACGTAAGACAATATCTTCTCTAGCTTATTTTGCACTGGCAATGATTCCTTTGGCCCACGAAAAATCTTCAAATGGAATTTTCCGTTAAATTGTAAATTTTTATAGAGCTTTTCGGTGGTGATATTTTTATCTGCGATGATAGCACAAAGTCGCTTCTGAAAATCTTCGCGACTCTCCCCTTCAACAGACATCAACAAGCTCTCGCAAGGCACAGAGCCTAAATAGGTCTCTTTAAAAATCTTTTGAAATGGAATTGCCCCTTCCGTTTTCAGACAAAGGTAATCATCAAGCGAAACTTCATTTCCACCAACGGAAACAAATTCTTGATTATTTTTATTCGTTGACCATAACGTTGATCCTGGCATACTTGCCTCCTTTTTTAACTCTAATGATAAAAAGATTAAATCCTGAGCCACACCTTCAAACTCCATGCCTTTTATGGGCGTGATCTTTATAAAGTGACACTGCTCTTTTAGAAACTCCTTGAACCTCGTAAAGAATTTAGAATTATTTTTTAATAATGAAGCTGGAACAATATAATGAATCTCGCCACCAGCACCATTTATCCGAATAAGATCAATAGTATGCAATATAAAGAACACGGCCTCTTCTCTCATGCCCAATACGCTATACTTTTTGGTAAGTTTTGAAATGAAGCTCTTATGAGTACTCAGTGAATATGCGGGCGTTCGATAGGGAGGATTGCCGACAAAAATTAATTTTTTATTCGTTTTAATAGTAAAATCATAAAAATTGCCATTGATCAATTTTGTCTTTTTATCCGAAAGTTTATCGGAAAAAATCTCGCTATCCAATTCCAAGCCGATTTTCTCGTTGGGCAGATTTTTTAACGCTTCCAAAAAGTTACCAGTTCCAAATGACGGTTCTATTACTAATGCGCCCCCAAAATCGACTTCGGAGATAAGCCGATCACAAATGTGCAGTGGGGTAAAAAACTGCCCTAAAATATACTTCTTATCTTGAATATTCTTCCTTTCAACCATGCTTTTTGTACAATTTTACGACACTTCTTTTGTAATTCCAAGCTCGATTTAATGATTTTTTAATTTTATAAGGGGCCGCATCCGGAAGAACTGCAGGGCGGGCGATTTCACCTGCCACACGAAGCAACGGCAGGCCTTACCGCATTGGGCGTATGATGCGAGGAGGATGTAGCTCGAATCCTAGACTTCAGTAATCGTCAGCACGACATCGACGTATTTCTCTCCACCGAAATCCAAACGTGGAACGTTCCGGGCGGCCTGAAGTCGGGCATATCCCATAAAGTAAGAAGCTATTGTAATAAGCCCAGTGATGGAAAGTTATATTCTCTCCGGTTCGGTATTAATGGTCACCCGAAAACTTAGCGGCTCCCCATTTTGATATATCAACCCTTTCCTTCCCCCCATCCCCTCTCTCAGCTTACAGTATTCGTAGTCCGGCTCATGGCATCCTTTGTTCCAGAAGGCCAGGTCCCGGATCTCCCCTGCCACGTCCACCACGAGCTTTTCGAGGGCGGCACCCACGCTCTTCGTGTTCCCTTCGGGAATTCTATAAGAAGAATATCACCCCGGCCATGAATTAAAAAGATAGAAAAAGACGCCCATTGCTGAGCGCCCGTGATGCTATTTCTCCCACACTCCCGCATAGGGATTGTGGAGGTATTCTTTGGGTTTTGTCACGAAGGATCCCTCGGCTCCCGAAACGGCCCTCGGCCTGCAATCTGCGCACGCATAGCGATATTCGCAGTCGCGGCAGACGACATTTTGTGAGTCAATTTGACTTCTCCCTTTCGAACATCCCATAATCAAGCCATGATCGCCTTGAAATTTGTCGTCAAAAAAGACTTCGTCCTGCAGGACATTCTCAAGAGCTATTCGCATTATCCCCCGTTTTGGAAACTGAAAAAGAAGGCTTGGGAAATCGACCCGCACTTCTACCAGATACTCTCCCAGAATCTCGAGGCCTTGATTATCGAAGAGGGACTCGAGCGTGGCGTCCGCGCGGGAACGGCGAACGTTGATAAAAACCTTGCGACGCTCTATCGGACTCCTCAATTCACCGCGTTGTTCCGCCAGGCGGAACGATACGGACGCGCCGTGGAATCGCAGTGGAAGAAGAATTATGCGTCGTCCCTCCGCCATCTGAGCGATATCACGGGGATCGATCTTTCAAAAATCGACCGAGAAATCACGATCTATATTTCGCACCCGCGGCTATCCCACGGCAGATCCTACCTTGAGGAACATGCGATCACCTGGTCGCATCCCGATGAATGGAAGAATTATGCGACGGTGTATCTTTGGCACGAGATCATGCACCATGTCACCGTGGATACCCGCTGGTCGCCGCATCTCATGCATTCGCTCATCGAGCTTGCGTGCGATAATGAACTGCGCATTCGCCTGAATGGCGGAGGAGCCTATTTCAAGGAAAAAGGCATCCCAATGGGACACCGCTATCTCGTCGGGCTAAATAAAAAACTCCTTCCCGACTGGAAGAAGTATCTGCGGTCGCGCGATGAGAATATCTATCAGTTTGAGAAACGGATGAGGCGAAAGTGGCGCGGCGAAAAGCTTGTGCGAATGCCCTCGGCGCTCGGTTGGTGGGCGGAGTGGCATTAAAACGGCGCCTCCCAGAAAAAAGGCGCCGGTTACGGTAGTGAGCAAAGCATCAGGCAGGGATGCAGGCCGGCTGACAGTCCGGACCGCACTGCGGGATGCACGCCTTGGACGTTACGCCGCGATCCGGAGTGACCTTGATCAGCTCCATCTTCATGCGTTCCCGCTCAGCAGATCTTCCTCAAAGGACTGAATGCCGCGAAAATCTTTGGAGTAGGCATTGGTATTCGGGAAGTCGAGGTTTTGAATCTTCTGGTATACGATGCCGATAAGGGTTTTGAGACGATCGACTTCGGAAGGTTCGATGGTGAGCAAAAGCTCCGGAGGCTGAATGTCCCTGGGCTCCACGAATTGAATGACTCCCCGATCCATGGTGTATGCCCCTCCGAATTCTCGGGAGTGCTCGACGAGAAGCTTATAGAATGCCAGCTGGCCCCGATATTTCCATGCCTTGATTTTGCCGCGGTCGTCGTTCGGCTTCCAGTCGCTCAACGCACGTCCCGTCTTGAAGTCGCCCACGAGAATCGATTTTTCCTTCTCGTTGATCGTCATGCGATCGATCTTCCCCGTAAGCGGAGCGCTGCCGATCATTACCCCCTGATCATGAAAATCACGCTCGGAAATGTCATCCGGAGAAAAAGTGTTTTTGGCGCGCGCATAGAACGGAGGCAGCGCCTTCGTGCCGCGCTTCAGCATCGCCTGAAAATCATGATCATTCAGCCCTTGCCGCACAAGATACTGCTCGAACCAGGCCATCACTTCCCCCTCCGAAGGCAGCGTGCCGCCGTTCTTTACCGCCACATAA
>JAKABL010000042.1 GCA_021801885.1 bacterium | reverse complement strand
TTCTGATCGGCAGAATCCCACGGCACTTCCTCGCGAAAGGATATTGCGGCAAAGGTCGTTATTTTCCCCTCTTCCCCTCCTCATCACTATGAAAACCATCCGCATCGGCAACAACTTCATCACATTCTGGTCATTTAAGAAAGAAAAGGTGGAGCGCCATCCTTTTGCATTCCTCTTCCTTTAATGCCATGCGATAGCGCGCCATCCATGCCACGCTCGATTTGCGCGCGCCACCCCGCCCTTTGCGGGGGTTTTATTTGACATATTTTGTTTTTCTTATATAATTTATATGCATTCGATTCTTCGGATGTGTACCTTAACAGTGAGTCGGGGCACAGCCCCGGAAAGGAGTTTCCTGTGGCAATTCATACGGCAATTCACACCATCGCAACGCATCGGCAACCCCATTTTGACGAGGTGGTCGGTATCTGGTTGCTTCTCCAATTCGGAGAAGACCGGTGGCCCGGCATCGGCAACGCAGACCTCGAGTGCTGGGAGGCAGTGCCTCCGGGGAAAACGGCGAAGTCCCTCGAAGCAGAGGGTGTTCTCCTCGTAGGGATCGGCGGCGGCCCCTATGACGAACACCCCCACCAGAAAGGCCGCAAAGAAGGCCAATGCGCGGCGACCCTTATCGCTGCGGATTTGGGTATTGTTCATGAACCGGCACTACGCAAAATACTCGAGTTCGCGTCGCAGCGCGATCTCGAGCTCGGGAAGAACGAGTTCGAGCTTCCCGCGGTCGTAAAGGCCATCAACGACGAGTGGCCCCCGGAAGACGCCCTTCGCTGGGCATTCCAGGCGCTACTCGCCATCCATCGCAAGCAGGTGAGATTCTATGAGGAGGCGCCACGGGATTTTAGGAAAGCGAAAATCCTCGAAACGCCGACCCATGGCGGAATGGTGAAGATGGTCGTCGGCCGTTCGGATGCCGATACCTTCTGCGCCCATGCCCGCTCATCTCACGGCTGTCGCGCCGGAGTCGTCATTCAGATGACGAGCGCGGGCAATGTGGTCATACAGACCAATCAAGCCCTGCGCATCGATCTGAGCTCTTCGGTGCGCATGCTGCGCGCCGAAGAGCTCCGCCTCAAAGGGGAGCCCATCCCCCGCGACTGGAAACTTCTCGGCGGAGAGAAAAATGTGGAGCCGTGCTGGTATCTGCACCCCAAAAGGGGCATGATCCTGAACGGAAGCGCCACATGCGCAGCGCCTCCCACCGCAATTCCGCTTGAGACGATCGAACAGATCGTCCGCATCGGAATAAATCCCCGGATATTCCATCCGAGGATGGCGGACACCTGCAAGCAGGGTTTCTGCGCCTCAACCCGGGAGCATCCGTGCCCGTGGTATCAGTACGGGCTGGAACGCTGCCGCGCCAACAGGAAAACCCCCGCGTCGCAAGCTGGCGCGCTCACTGCCATATCGGTATAATCGTCTACGGACGCACCTTCGTGCGTCCGTATTCTTTTTTTATCCCCATGATTTTATGCGGAATACGGATACGAAGTATAGTTCGCTCCCCTTTGTGCTCCCGGCAGGAAGGGCGAATAAGAATTCGCCGGAATCGGTTCGCTCCCCAAGAGCACAAAGAAGGATGGGTATGAAAAGGAGTCTCGGAGGCGCGTAGGTGCCGAGAGCTTAGGCGCGAAACCAGCAGGTTTCGACGCCGTCCTTTCCATACCCATCCCCCTTTGTGCTCTCGGCAGGAATCGCCCGCGAGTCGTCCTCGCGCCGCCGCGCTCGGCCGCTCTGGGCACCGCCTCGCCGTTTTTCGCTGCTGCGAAAAACGGCTCCGGCGTTCGATTCCTTCTGAAAACAAGCTGCAAAGAATATGCCCCAAAAGGGAATCACGGAGGCACGGAGGTGCCGAGTGCTTAGGTGTCACGTTCAGCAGAACGCGACACCGTCCCTTTTGGGGCATATTCTTTGCAGTGCTCCCGGCAGGAATCGAACCTGCATCACCTCCTTCGGAGGGAGATATTCTATCCATTGAACTACGAGAGCGTGCGGTGCGGCGGAACTATCGCGGACTAAAACCGTCGGCGCGCGACCGCCCGTCCGCGCCGGTTATTAATGTACTACAAACCCCACGACTTCGTAAACCGCGGCGACTACAAAGACAAGTGCGGCGAGATCGAGCAGAAATCCCTTCACGCGGCCCACGGTGAGCGCGCGGCGACCCACCGAGATAATGAGAAGATACTGGATGCTCAAAAATACCCCGCCGACAAGACCGATGACCACAATAAAACTGTTGAGGCCGAATCCGATGAGCGCCGGCGGCACGAAGAGGATCACCGCCCGTGAGAACGCCTTGTTCCACCCAAGGTCCCTTTCGAGAGAATTCCGGATCTCGCGCGACATGGGGATGTAGGCGGTGCCCACAGCGATGAGTCCGATGAGCGCGCCGAGCGTCCGCTCCCAGAGCGGCCACGACGCGAGACCCGATGCCGTGTCCGGCGTAATATGGGACACCGACCCGAGGATACCTGCGGCAAAAAGGACATAGAGCAGGGCTGCAAACAGCGTCCCTTGTGCAAGCGTGATCCACGGCACGCGCGCGCGCGGCGCATCGGGGCTCGGCGCCGGGGTTCCTTTTCGTTCCGCCTCGGCCACGGCGGCGGCGCGACGCGCCTCATAGACCGTCTCGATCCCGGTCCATCCCGCAAGCGAAAAGAGGACGGCGCCGAAGGGCAGGAAGAGATATGCCCCATTCGCGATCGGCGCACCCGCGAAGAACGCGCCTCCCGAGAGCATGCGGGGGATCGCCGCAGCGAACACTGCGACGACCGCAAGCGCCGTCACGCCGATCCCTACGAGCTCCAGCTCCCGCGCATAGCGGTTATCGAGGAATACGGGTATCGAGATGAGAGCCCAAAATGCCGCGAAGGCCACCTCCGAGGATACTCCGGGGAGTGCAAGGCGTATGAACTGCGCGCCAAGAATGAGATAGGCGAGGAGTGCAAGGAGAAGGCCGGCAATGATCGCGGTGAATCCCGTCCAAAATCCCCCTTTGCCGAGGTAGGTCCTCGCGAGACCGAGCAACCGCTTCTTTTCCCGCTCCCTCTCGAGCGTTTCCAAATAGACGCTGTGTGCAAGAACGACCAACCCCCCAAGGAGGACCATATAGAAAAGGCACAGGAGCCATCCCACCCTATCGAAAAGATACGGCAATGCGAATATGCCATCCCCTACCGAAGCGGCCGTGATGAGCGCGGCGACCGCGAATGACGTCTTCTTGTTCATAGCGAACGCGGGGCGCCAGGAACGCTATCCATTTGCCCTACGGGCAAAGAGCTTCGCCTCGTCGACGAGCACATCTTTTTCATCCTCGCGCGCACGCGCAAGCACCTTTTCGACGAGCGACTTGGGATCGGGATCGAACACTACTTTACCCATGCCGCGGTGCGCCACCTTGAGAATGTGCTCGAGTTCGTCGCTTTCGCCGCCGCTTCCAATAAGCACCCCCTGCGGCTTTTTGTCCTCGAACGCAATGGTGAACTCATTAAGCGTACCGACGCGGCCGAACACCGTGATCACCGCATCGGACGAGCGGATGAGAAGTAGATTGCGTCCCGAGTAATCGAAGCCGGTATAGATGATAAGGTCGTGATATTCGACGGGCAGATGATAGGTCTTCACGTGAGCGATCTTCGATACCGCAGGCGAAAGCCCTATCACGATACCTCCCGCCTCCTTCGCACCCTTCGCCGCCCAGAACGGAATGCCGGTCGTCGCCCCCGTCACAAGGACCGCCCCTTGCTTCGCTACCTGACGCCCCACTTCCATGGCTTTTTCGACCGCCCCCTTCGGCGCATAGGTCGTATCCGCAGCGCCGGAAATACACACCTTGAACTTGAGATGCGCCTTGCCAAGCTCTGAAAGCTTCTTTTGTCCCTTCTTTAATGTTGTTTTTTTTGTTGTAATCGTTTTGTGCGCCATGATATGAAAATTAAATTTTTATAATGGTACGGTTTCGCCGACCTTCGGCACTTCCGCCGCCACGCCCAGGTCCTTTGTGATCTTTTCCGCGAGCGCCGCGCTCGACGGCCCTTCGCCCTGCACCACCCATGCTTTTTTAAGGCCCTTCATTGCCCCCACCCAGGACACGAGGTGCGGCTGGTCCGCGTGCGCGGAATATCCGGGAATGTTCACGCGATGTGCGCGGACCGGGATTGTCTCGCCGAAGATGCGCACCTCGGTCGCGCCCTCCAGGATCTGCCGCCCCATCGATCCTTCCGCCTGGTAGCCCACGAACACAATCGTGCTCTTCGGATCGGGAAGATAGCGCATCTCATGGTGGAGAATGCGGCCCCCGTTCGACATGCCGGACCCCGCCACGACGATCTTCGGTGGATGCACATCATTGATCTGCTTCGATTGCTCGGTGGTGAGCGTGAGAGTAAGGCCGGGGAAGTTCAGGATATCGCTTCCCGTGATCCGCTCCTCCTGCTTAATGGCGCCATTGAAATAATCTTCATGCTTCTTATAGACCTCGGTCACGCGGATCGCGAGCGGGCTGTCGATGTACACCGGCACGCGCGGGATCTCGTTCTTTTCGAAGAGCTCGTGAAGCACGTAGAGGAGGTCCTGGGTGCGCTCCATCGCGAACGACGGGATTATGAGCGTGCCGCCCGCGCGCACCGTGTCGACGATCGTCTTCCGCAAAAGCTCCACGCGCTTCGGGACATCGTCGTGGATCCGGTCGCCGTACGTGGATTCGACAAGGCAATAATCAGCGGCGGGAACGGTTTCGGTCGGCTTGATGATCGGCGCCGGGGAATTCCCGAGGTCGCCCGAGAATACGATCGTCTTCCCTTCCGCCTCCACATGCACGATGGCGGAGCCGAGAATATGCCCCGCATCGTAGAGCTCCACGGTGAACGGTCCCACGGTGACCTTTTGGTGATAGTGGAGCCCCTTCCACTGTCGCATCACCTTTTCGATGTCGTCGTCGCCATAGAGCGGCGGCCTTCCTTCGCGCCGCGCCTCCTCCCCGAGCAAATGCTCCGAATCATCGAGCATGAGCTTTGCAAAATCCTGCGTGGCGGTGGTCGAATAGATCGTGCCTTTGAATCCCGCCTTCACAAGGGAAGGAAGGCGTCCGATGTGGTCAAGGTGCGCATGGGTCGTAAACACCGCCTCGACGGACGACGCGTCATACGGGAACGCCTCGAAGTTCTCG
>JAKABL010000003.1 GCA_021801885.1 bacterium | reverse complement strand
CCGCGCCTCATCGACATGAAGGTGGAATCGTTCCTCCTCCCCGTATCGCTCAATCTCATGATCGCGCAGCGCCTCATCGGAGTCCTCTGTCCCGACTGCAAGACGCAGGAAGATGCGCCTGCCGAGGTGCAGGACGTCATCGTGCGGGCGCTCCGGGGTCTCCCCGAAGCGGTCACCAAGGAATTCACGGCACCCTATAAGATCTGGCACGCCAAAGGCTGCACCACCTGCAAGGGACGCGGCATCGTGGGGCGTACCGCAATCTTCGAAGTGCTCCAAATGACGAAGGAGCTCCAAGCGGTGATCGAAGGCGGCGCGACGGTTCAGAAGATCACCGATGCCGCCAAGGCGCAGGGCATGGTCACGCTTCGCCAGGACGGCATCGTGAAGGCGCTCCGCGGGATCGTGTCCATTGAAGAAATCGTGCGCGAAACGGAGGAGAGTTAGTTGTCTTCCGGCCATCGTCTTCCGTTGCCTCGGTCGCCATCCATCCTTGCCGCGACCGCGCTTGAAAGTTTTCTTTTGTGCTATTATTAGCATATGGATGATTATAAGACTAAGCTTGCGGATCTTTTGACCGAAACCGCGAAGCAGGGGGCCTCCGATCTTCACCTCGAAGTGGGGCGTCATCCGACGCTGCGCATCGATGGGGTGCTTGTGCCGCTCCAGAACGAAGCGATCGTCACGCCCGACATGATGGAGGGTCTCGTCGGCGAACTCGTAGGGAGTGATGAGCAAAAAGCGAAATTGCTTTCGCAGCGCCAGCTCGATTTTGCCTACGGCTTCGAGGACAAAGCCCGTTTCCGCGTGAATGTCTATTACCAGCGCGGCTATTTGGCGGCGGTGATGCGCCTCGTGCCTGCAAAGGTGCGCACGATCGAAGAGCTCAACCTTCCGCCGCTCCTCCACGATCTCGCGAAGCTTTCCCAAGGGTTCATCCTGCTCGTGGGACCGGCGGGACACGGCAAATCGTCCACGCTCGCTGCGATCATCGACGAGATCAATCACACGCGCTCCGACCATATCATCACGATCGAGGATCCGATCGAATATCTTTTCACGCAGGACCAGTGCATGGTGTCCCAGCGCGAGGTCGGCAATGACACGCTCTCGTTCCATTCGGCGCTCCGCACGGTGCTCCGCCAGGATCCGGACGTGGTCATGATCGGTGAAATGCGCGATGGTACGTCGATCGGCACCGCAATGACCGCGGCCGAAACCGGGCACCTTGTGATGTCGACGCTCCACACGAACTCCGCCGCGCAGACGATCGACCGCATCATCGACTCGTTCCCTCCGGAGCAGCAGAGTCAGGTGACGTCGCAGCTCGCCGCAACGCTCGTCGCCATCGTGTCGCAGCGGCTCCTGCCCCGCATTTCGGGAGGGCGCGTGCCGGCGACGGAGATCATGATCGTGAATCCCGCCATCCGCAACCTCATCCGCGAGCGCAAAACGTATCAGATCGATCTCGTGATCGAGACCTCGCTCCAGGAAGGAATGGTGACCCTCAACCGTTCGCTCGTGAACCTCGTAAAGAACAAGGAGGTGACGCTCGAGAACGCCGAGCTGTATTCCCTGAATCCCGCGGAGCTTAGGATCCTTCTCGAACGGAGCTGAGCCTGTGAGCGTTGCGTTGATCCGACCGTCGAGACATGAAATTCAAATATCAGGCAAAAACCAAGGAAGGAGAGATGCAGGTCGGCTTTGTGGAGGCCGGAAGCCGTGATGCCGCGGCCTCCATTCTTACGAGCCACGATCTTTTCGTGCTGTCGCTCGCCGCGGAGGCGCCGCCGGGCGTTTTTGATACCGTATCGCGCTTCTTCGCGCGTCCACGGCAGAAGGATCTCGCGGTCTTTGCGCGCCAGCTTGCAACGCTCCTCCAGGCGCGACTTCCTTTGAACGACGCGCTGAAGATCCTCCAGCAGCAGACCGAGAATGCGGCGCTCAAGGAGGCGATCTATCAGGCCGCACAGGACATCGATGCCGGCCTTTCGTTCTCGCAGGCGCTCGACCGGCAGCGCGGGATCTTCCCCGAATATTATGTGGAGATGGTGCGTGCGGCGGAGGTGACGGGCAATATGAGCGAGGTGGCAGCGTTCCTCGCCGATTATACGGAAAAGGAGGGCGTGCTCGCGGGAAAGATCACGTCGGCGCTCATTTATCCGGCAATCGTACTCCTGCTCTTCGTGGTCGTCGCGTTCATCCTTCTCACCTTCGTCTATCCGTCGCTCGGATCCGTGTTCGCGCAGAACGGCGTTGCGCTCCCATGGTATACGCAGATCCTTCTTTCGATAGGCATTTTCCTTGAATCATGGTGGATCGTGGTGCTATTGGCGCTGCTCGTGGGCGCGGGACTCGCGATCAATTATCTTGAGACCGACGAGGGCAAGGCGGTGCTCGACGAAATGAAGGTGCGTGTGCCCATCGCAAAGAAAGTGTTCACGCCGGTGGTGCTTGCGCGCTTCGGGAACTCCGCGGCGCTTCTCGTGCACGGCGGTATTCCGATCGCGCAGTCACTCGAGATCCTGAGCCATATGCTTGGCAATTCCCTGTATAAGGATGTGGTGCACAACATCGCCGACGATGTGCGGCAGGGATCGCTCCTCTCCGAGAGCATTGCGAAATATCCTGGATATTTCCCGCCGCTCGTATCGCAGATGGTCGCCGTCGGCGAGACGACGGGCAAGACGGAAGAGATGTTCGGACGCGTGTCGACGATCTATACCCGCGAGGCGGACGAGATGACGAACAATCTCGTCGATCTCATTCAGCCCTTGATGATGATCGGCATGGGCCTCATGGTGGGACTCCTCTTCGCGTCGGTGCTCATCCCGATCTACAACCTTACCGCGAACATCCACTAGCGCCCCGTGCGTTGTTCACAGGCGCGCAGTCCGCGTATGCTACAATAAAATCACTCATAAAGGTCGGCGATAATGTCCATGTAGTAGTATTTCATTCGATCATACCCATGATACAAGAACGGTTTTCCATGATGCGCGGCGCGAAGGGCTTCACCCTTATCGAAATGCTCATCGTCGTGGCGATCATCGCCATTTTGGCATCCATCATCATCGTCGGTCTCGGCCCTGCGCAGCAGTCCGGTCGCGATGCGCGACGCATTTCGGACCTTCAGAGCATTCAGAACGGACTTGAGCTGTATTACCAGAAATGCGGTTTCTATCCCGGAGGGGCGAATTGCACAAAGGGTTCGAATAGTACCGATAATTATGCTTCAATGAAGCAGGCATTGATCGGGAGCAGTATCGGTATCAACGCCATTCCACAGGATCCTTCTTATCCTGCACGACAATATTATTATGGCACCGACCCTGCAGGCGACGAATCAAGCTATGTTCTCGGTGCGCAGCTTGAAAATGTCAACAACAGCGTCTTCACGACATATACCCCTCCTCCGTTTTCTCCGAGCGGGTTCGATTGCACTGCCACGTCGACGGGAAATTATTGTGTAAGTCTGTAAAGAAATCATCGAGCATTGATTCCTCCAAACGTCCCGCCTCGGCGGGACTTTTGGTTTCGCCATGGTAAAATCATGGCATGATATGGTTGGCTCTTTTCGTTATAGGTCTCGCAATAGGAAGTTTCCTCAATGTCGTCGCGCTGCGGTATGACGGAGGGGAGACCGCGCCGCTCTTCTCGCCGCGCGCGATCGGCGGCCGCTCGCATTGCCCGCATTGTGGCACGACGCTCCGCTGGTTCGAACTTGTGCCGCTCGCAAGCTGGATCGTCCAGCGGGGGCGTTGCCGTACGTGCCGCGCGAAGATCGGATGGCGCTATCCGCTCGCGGAGCTCCTCGCGGGACTCATTGCCGTCCTTGTCCCTCTCCGCGTCGCAACCGCCGTCGCCGCCGGCGCACCGGGCATGGCGGCGCTCGTGGGGATCTCCCTCTTTTGGATCGTCATCTTCGAGGCGCTTTTCCTCATGGCGCTCATCGACATTCGCCTTGGCATCATCCCCGACGGCCTGAACCTTTCCCTTGCGGTGATCGGGATTTTCTTCGCGATCTATCTCGGCGGCACGATCGGCCTCGCGAATCCTTCGCTCCTCGGTCCCTACGCCGGCATGTTCGGCCTGCAGGCGAATCTGTGGCTCAATCGCCTCGTAGGCGCCCTCTTCGCCGGCGTCCTCTTCGGGCTCCTCATCGCCGGCACGAGGGGAAAGGGGATGGGTATGGGCGATCTTAAACTTGCGATCCCGCTCGGGTTTCTGCTCGGCTGGCCGGATATCCTTTTCGCCGTCGCCGCGGCATTCGTGATTGGTGCCGTGGCGGGCATCGTCGCCATTCTCGCGGGGAAGCGCACCATGAAGGGTGCATTGCCCTTCGGGCCGTTCCTCGCCATAGGCGTCGCGACGGTGTTCTTCTTCGGATATCAGTTCGTGCGATGGTATTTCAGGATATGACGCGCGCGGCGCGCGGAAAGGACCTCCGCCCGGGGGAGTGGTACAATGGATAGCATGGAACGCTCCCGCCGCGGATTCACGCTCGTCGAGATGCTCGTCGTGATCGGCATCATGACGCTCTTCGCCGCGATCTCGATAGGCTACAGCAATGTGGGCCAGAATCAGGATGCGCTCACCGTGGAGACCGCGAAGATCGGGGAAATGATCCTCCAAGCCCGAGAGCTCGCGCTTGCGACGTACACCGGTTCGGGGTCCGGCGGCAATGCGTGCGCATACGGCGTGCAGTTCAATTACGGCGCCGGACCGCAGGGCAACGGCACATACTCGCTTTTCGCCTATATGCCGCCGCTCGACGCCTACGGCCGATGCCCTTCGCTTGCGACCACGACCGCGCTCGGCCTCGGCGCGTATTCGGGCGTCTATTCCGGGAATTATGCCGGCGCGAGCACGGCCGCATATCCTCCGCGTCCCGCATACGAGAGCATCTATCAGCTCTCGAGCTGGGATATGCCGCTTTCGCAGGGGGTGCACCTCGTGGCGCCGGGACAGCAGCACGTTCCCGCTCAATGCGCTTCCACGCAGAGCACCGACGTTCTTTCCGCGGTGATGTTCTTTCCGCCGAATCCCACCATGCTCGTGAATTACGAGACCGCGCAGAATACCGCGTTCGCGCCCGCGGTGAAATCCTCGTCGATCGTGTGTCTGCAGACGACGGACGGCCAGAGCTTCGCTGTCATTACCGTGAACCCTGACGGCCAGGTGAGCTTCTGATTGGGATTTGCGGGCGCGAAGGGTACAATATATCTATAGAGAACGCATATGGACGACGCTTCCCGAAAGGGCCAAACCATCATTGAGGCGCTTGTGGCGCTCAGCATCCTTACCGTCGGCCTCATCGGCGTGCTTACGCTCCTGTCCCGCTCGCTCTATCTCCAGCGTACGACGGCCGATCAGGCGAAAGGGACCTACCTTGCCGCCGAAGGCATCGAGATCGCGAAGAGTCTCATCGATCACAACGTGTACGACGGCGTGGCGCGCGGCGATGAGATGGGAGGATGGGTGGGCTCCTATACGGGATGCTTCAACTTCGGCGCCGGCGGCGCGGAATACTACAATTTCGATTTCCGCACGACCGCCGCCACGTGCGGGCAGGGATCCCTCCAGCCGATCCCTTCTCTGCTGTATCTCGCTCCCGATCAGAATCCCGGCATGGGGAATGTCCTTATGTATTACGACAAGGCGGACGCGCCGTCCGGCGCCACGCCGACGCCGTTCTCCCGCGATATCGAAGTGATCCGTTCTGCGAACAATACCTCGATCGACGTCATAGCGACCGTGACATGGAGCGAAGGCGGCATTCCCGGCAAGGTCGTCCTCGAAGATGTGTTCTATAACTGGCATCCATAATTCCATGCGCTCCCATCATTCCCTCTCCCGCACCGTTCCCGACGCGCCTCGCGCCCGCGGCGGATTCACGCTCGTCGAGCTCCTTGTGGCCATCGGTCTTTTTGCGGTGATCGCGACCATCGCGAGCGGGGGATTCATCAGTGCATTGAGGACGCAGCGTCGGGTGGCATCGCTCATTTCCGCGGAGAGCAACGTGACGCTCGTGCTCGAGCAGATGGCGCGCGAGGAGCGTACGGGATATCTGTTCTGTCACGATCTGAACACGAATAGCGCAAACACTCCTTCGTCCGCGTGCGGGCCGTGCACCATTTCCGACTCCGGCCAGGCCGCGCCGAGCGCGCCTTCCGAGGATTGGTATCAGGGCACCAAGGACCTCGCGGTGTGGACCTGTCCCGCGATCCATTACTATACGGCCGAGGGGCACGAGGTGACGTATTCGCTCCAGAACGGGCAGCTCATGCGGCAGGACCTGCAGGCTTCCGATACATCACCCGTCGCGCTCACGGGCAGCGATGTGGTGGTGAAGTATCTTGCGTTCCGCCTGTTCGGCAATCTTGAAGGGGACCATTGGACGCCGCGCATCACGATCTCGATCGGCATTGCGCCGAGCTCCACCGATCCCGCCGTGGCGAACGACGTGCTTCCATTCCAGACGACGGTGAGCGCCCGCCAGATCGATTGCGGCAGCGTGGGCTGCTGAGCCCCTTGCTTATCCACAGCCCTTCGCGATTGCAGAAAGGGTATAATAAACGCATGAACACCAAGAGGGATCTGTGGGTATGGGTGGGCGTGATCGTAGTGGTCGTGGTGGCCATAGGGCTCATCGTGACGTGGTTCCTGCATTCCGGCGCGCCGCAGCCTTCGGCACCGGTACCCGTGCACGCGCAGGCGGGCCAGGTGGTCTCCGGATTCCCCATGGGCCTCGTGATCGGCGCGGCCACCGGCACGGACGGATCGCCCGCGGGCGTCACGAACAGCTATTCCATAACGTATTCCTCGAGCACCAAGCAGTACACCGCGGAATGGACCTCGCGTTCCACGCCGGCGGAGCTCTACGCCGCGTATAAGGCGTACATCGCCGCGCACGGATGGACGCTCACGAACCAGGCGAACACTGCGGCCTTCATGGGGCTCTACGCCGTGAACGGATCATCCTCCCTTAATGTGGTCCTCATGCCGCTCTCGGGATCCGGAGTGCCCGGAACGGGCGGGGCAAAGGTCTCCGTGAGCTACATCGGTCAATAAATCCTTTTACTATGCACGCCATGAAGATCCGGTCAAAGTTGCTCGCATTGTCCCTTGCGGTGGTCGCCCTCGTGGCCGCGGGCGGCATCGGGGCGTTCGCCTATTTTTCCCGCGCATCGGTGGCCGCGCCGACCGCGCATGCCTCTTCGTTCGGGGCCACGAGCACCGTGGTCTTCGGACTCAACGTCTACGGATATTCGGCGAAGGTGACGGGCGTATCGCAGCAGCAGGTGTTCGACGGCGGGCCGATCACCGACGCCTCCGGCTATGCCATCAATCCCTCGGACTATCAGAGCGGCGTTCCGCATAAGATCTATCTGAACGCATCGTCCTTTAGCGTGGACTTCCGTCTCGGCCTTGAGATCTGCCAGCCGGACGGCACGAACTGCCATCAGGGATGGACGCCGTGGGCCAGCCAGATCGCGAACGGGACGGCGGGCGCGGATGTGTATTCGCCGATCGTGGGCGGCGGGCCGTACGTCACGCCCGCAACCACGAAGTGCGGCGCGCCCGAGGCGACGCTCCATAACCGTCTTGGCGACATCTTCCTTGGCGCGGAGACCCGTCCGCTGCCGGCGGGCACGGTGCTCAACAACGTGACCGTAACGCTCTATCCCGTCGAGTACGACTTCAACGTGCCGGTGGATAACGCCATGAACCCTTCCTGCTGGAATCCGTACGATGACGCGGTGGGCGTGCCGGGAACGACCCCGATCGGCGGCGGCTGGAGCAACGGCGCGTTCGACAAGTGGAACAATGCGTCGACCGACGGGTTCCTGCTCCAGATCCAGGCAGGCGCCACGACCTATGACGCCCAGCCGGTCGGCAGCAACCTTCCGACGACGGTGTCCCCGAGCCAGGTGACGACGATCGGCACCGACGGCAATCCGCTCGAAATCACGATGAAGAACACCGGCACGTCGTTCTGGCCTTCCACGCGCACCAACACCATCCAGGGGACGCCGAGCGGCACGTGCCAGGTGAGCACGAACGGCGACGGCATCCTCAATGCGCCGGCATCCACGACCGCGAACTACGGCGCTTCCTGCACGGTGAACTATGTGTACGCCGGCACGCTCGATGCGCTTGCGCATACGAGCGGATCCTTCACGCCCTCCCCCGACCCCATGCAGTACACGAAGATCGTGCCGATCACCGCGACCTGGGTCGCGCCCACGTCGACCACGATTCAAAGGTGCACGACAGGCGGCGCCATCCAGGCTCCTGCGGCCATCAACGACGCGCACGGAGGCCTCATTCCGACCGCGTACGCATCCGCGCTTCCTGTAAACGGCGGAGGCATCAAGTGTTTCCCCGCCACCGTAATCATTCCTGCGCACTATGAGTATGCCGCGAACGGCGCCTCGGTGGTCGCTCCGGGCGACACCGCGCAGTTCATGCTGAAGAGCCTTACCGCGCCGGCCCAGACGGGGAGCTACACGGAGACCTGGCAGATGGGCCAGGGGGGCGCGGCATTCGGTACGCCGTTCAGCACCGTGATCACCGTGGGCGCCGGCGGAACGCTCGTCGTGACCTCCACGAACATCGTGACGGGCGGGCCGGTCGCCGGATCCTGGAATGTGTTCGGCGGCTCCCTTACCGCAACCTCGACCAACCTTACGCACGCGGTATATTCCAACATATCTTTTGGTGCGGGCAACGCAGTGAACTTACAAACAATACCCGTGGCGGCTTCGGGTTATGCCCTTGATTCGGTGCGTTACAGTAATATTGCCGAAGCATCTTCCGGCGGAAAGGGGCTCCTCGCCGCCCTCCGGTCCGCGTTCGCCATGCGGGCATTCGCCGCCACATCCCAGGCGACGAGCGCCATTGTCTGCGATTGGTCGGCATATTATTACGATTCCTCTGCCGGCATGTATGCCTGCAGCGGCGGTCCTTCGCCTTCGGTCACGCTCACGCCGACGCAAAGCACCGCAACCTCGGTCATTATGTGGTATCCGATCGCGGCCATGGCGGTGAACCCCACCTCGCTCATCCTCAACGGTTCCGGGGCCGGTACGATCACCGTGCAGAACACGGGAGCGCCCGGGTCCTCGCTCCACTGGACCGCGACGACGACCGCCACGTGGTTCTCCCTCTCGCCCGCTGCGGCGACGACGACGAACAGCGCGACGGAGCAGGGGACGACGGGCGCCACTGCGCCTCTCACCGTGACCGCGTCGCCGTCGTTGCCCGCGGGGAGGTATAGCGGCACGGTGAACGTGGTCGGCAATTCGAAGTATTGTGATGCGCAGACTCGTCAAGGATGCTCTGCAATACCCATGCAAATCTCAGTTTCCTTTACGAATACCAATAATGGCAGCTCTTCCACCTCGACGGCCATCACGGGCATCTCGGTCGCATGCGCGCCGACGCGCATAGGATGGGCGGCCACGTCCCAGTGCACCGCCACAGTAGCGGGCGGTCCGAACGCCTCGAAGGCGGTCACGTGGTCCGTGGCGAATGCATTCGGTTCCGTGAATGCGAACGGCACCTATACTTCGCCGAGCCGGGATGGCGTGGCGACCGTCGTCGCGACCTCCGCGCAGGATCCTTCGCAGTCGGGGCGCGCGCAGGTGACGGTATCTTCGGCCCTTAACCAGACCAATGCGCCGAGCACGACGATTGCCGCGAATCCGACCTCCGTCATCGTGCCCCAGGCCACCACGATCACCTATGCCGCCACGAACGTGAGCTCCTGCATGCTTTCGGGCGGAAGATTCGCGACGGGCACCCCCATTGCGTTCACGGGAACCACCCTGAACGGTTCCGCCACCGATACGCCCTCCACGAACACCACCTATTCCATTACGTGCAATGGTACGAACGCCTTTTCTTCCGTAAGTTCGAGCGCCAATGTCACCGTGACAGTGACGAATCCGGGCGTGCACGAGACGAATCCGTAAGCGCGCGGGATATTGACTTTTTTCTTAAAAATGCTACTGTATACGTAGGCGGATTTTATCTGCTTATATCCCAATCTAGGAGAGCGTCTCATGCGCAGCCTCATCGCTGTCTCTTTCTTTGGTCTTGCACTAGCAGCCGTAGGCTGCGGTGGCGGATCTCTTGGTGGAACTAATCCTCCGCCTCAACCCAAAGTTTTGTCCGTTTCCGTAAATGTCACTCCTGCCTCCATTCAGGCAGGTGCGACCGCTCAGGCGACCTGCACGGTCACCATGAGCGACGGGACCACCAATGGTAATTGCGGAAGCTTTGCTTCCGACAACACCTCGGTCGCCACCGTCGATGCGTCGACGGGAGCGATAAAGGGTGTGGTTGCCGGCACGGCCCACATCAGCGCAACCGCGAATGCGGCGCAGGTATCCGGATCCGCGACGCTTACGGTGACGGCTCCCGCCGCCACGGTATCGTCCGTTTCCGTAAATGTCACTCCTGCCTCCATTCAGGCAGGTGCGACCGCTCAGGCGACCTGCACGGTCACCATGAGCGACGGGACGACAAACAATAACTGTGGAAACTTTGCCTCCGACAACACCTCGGTTGCCACCGTCGATGCGTCGACGGGAGCGATCAAGGGTGTGGTTGCCGGCACGGCCCACATCAGCGCAACCGCGAATGCGGATACGCAGGTATCCGGATCCGCGACGCTCACGGTGACGCGGGCGACGCCCACGATCACTTCGGTGACGACCCTGGGTAAAAACTGGATCGGATGTCCCGATAGTTGCGAGAAAGGAACCGTCTCTTTTACTATGACCGGTACCGGATTCGCAAGTACCGATCAAATCGGTACGGGAGGATATTGGCCGACCATCACGCCAACCAGCGTGAGCGCGGACGGCACGTCCATGTCCTTCAGCGTGACGTTCGGGACCGCACAGATGCCGGGCACCTGGATCGATTTCCAGGATGTGCCGACGGATGGAACGGCAGCAAGTAACACCGTAGCGTTCGCCTATCTGCCTCCCTACAACTCCGCCGCCTTCGGGCCTAACGGAGAGGTGGTGCAGGTATGGCAACTCAATACCTACCCGTGGCAGTTCACGAACAATACCTGGTCGGTTGCGGAGAAGTTTGCGCAGACCGGCGGGCCCTCCACGGTATATAACGGAAGCACCTATTTCATTAGCGGTCCGGATACCTATAACCTTGATGGATCGCTAGCGACAGGTGCAACCATCCCTTTATTCGGGATTTCCGACAACGACGTTGCGGGAAATCTTGCCTGCGTTGCGCAGCCAGGAACCAATGGCATCGCGCTTTTCACGCCGGGCGTGGCGAACGAACAATCCGTTCCGGTGCCGACGGGTACGATGTCGTACAATTGCAGGGTGTTCACCCTCAATGGTACGCCGTACGTGGTCTCGTCGTCCGTGGACGGCACGCCGTCTCTGTGGCTCACGAACGCCGGAGGCACGGGGATCGGTTCCACCGGTCTGCAGGGCGTTACGGCGTGGAGTCAGTACACCAGCGCGAACGCGGGTTGGTGGCTGAGCGTCATAAAGTCCGGGACGTATACCGGACGGGTCGCCTTCCTGTCGGCGTACGATGATCTGTTGCTCATCTACGACGCCTCGACGCCGACCATGCCGCTCGTGAAGTCCATTTCACTCACCAAGGTGTGCCCGCTTCCTACGGGGCTCACCGACATCGACGCGAACGGGGAGTTCCTCGTCGCCTGCCTCAATCCGGCGGCGCAGGATACGTCGTTCGTCGCATTTGATGCGAGCGGGAATCCGGTCGCGGTCACCTCGGCCACGACCACGGCGTTCCCGGACGGGTTCATCGCCAACGGGACGGACATCTATGTCGTCCAGGGCGCCAATCCGCCCGTCGCCATCCCTCTCCAATAATCAGTATCAACAACGCCTTTCGTTCCTTTTGGGCAACCACCCAAAAGGCGCGAAGGGCGTTTTTCTTTTGTCGACGTCCCCGTTGCGGGATCCCGGTGCGCGCGGGGATGGGTGATGGGTATAAAAAAGCCGCGAGCGCAGGGGAGCGCGCGCGGCGGGTTGAGGATAGGGTCGGGGATGGTCATTCCTGTTCGGCGGAGGCGACGAGCGCGGCGTGCGGCATTTCGCATTCCTCGCACGGAGGCTCCTCATTGAAGGCGAGGCGCCACAGTGCGTGCGTTTCCCGGAGATTCCGCTCGTATCCCATGCGGAATATGAGCGGTTTGCGCCGGAGCGGAGGATTCACGAGGCGGATGCCCGCATGGGAAAATGCCTCGTAGTAGTCCATCCATTGCTCGTGATGGGCTCGCCAGAAAGTAAAGACGTCTTCGGTGGGGGGGACGACGCGATGGCCCTCGTCCGAGAGCGCAATGACGACCAAGAACTTGCGGTAGAGCGCTTCGGCAGCCTTGATCCGTTCACGATCCCAGCCTTTGTGCTCAAGGTTCTTTTTTACCTTGCTTAGATCGAATTTCTTTACGCGCCGTTCCGCGATCAAGACGTGGGAACTTGTGAGTTGTGGCATGACTCCACCTTGCCTTATCATGTGGGATGACTTGCTGGGACCAGCATAGCCCTTTTGCGGTGCTCGCGTCAAGCGGCCAATCTTTACAAATTATTGATTTTATTTTAAAATTGTACCGCGCGGCATTGGAGAGTGTCGCGTGAAGCACCCATTACAACTAAAGGAGAGAAGCAGTATGCGTTCCCTCGCGGTAACCTGCTTCATAATTGTCATGTGCGCGGCCGCACCCCGCGCATTCGCCCAAACCCGATTCTCACCTCTACCCGAAAGTCCGAAGGTGCCCGTGCGAAGGTCCCGTCTCGACGGGGTCCTCTATCTGGCGTCCGAGGGCTATCTCGCGGGAGGGACGTGGCTCGACGCGTCGACCACCGTCAGAGGATTGGAGCATCCCACCATGGCCTATCGGGGAAATGGATCTTTCCTGATGCGCTATGTGGTGACGGAGAAAGGCTGGGCCCGATGCATGGGAAACAGGAACGCGTTCGGGGTAACTGCCGCGAACGTGGCCTTGAATCTCGGCGTCCTGGTCGCGAGCCGCCGGCTCTTCCGTCGTGGGGGGCGATGGCGTATCCTCGCCATAGGATTTGTGGTTGCGAAAGCGACTGCGAGCACCTGGGCAGGAGTCCGCAACATACAATTAGAAGGAGGCATCAACCAACAGGTTCGGCACGATACGGGCTATCGGGGCGCCATTCTCTGGCGTCACTGACGGCCTTTAGCCCGCGGAGGCCTCGAAACTGAGGCCTCCGCGGCCCTTGACTTCGCTCGTTGACATTGATATCATAATGGCAGCGCTGGGCATATGCTTGAGCTCTACGGTTCGGGGAACGACTCTCCTTTTCCCCATCTCCCCGTGGACATGTTCCGCCCATCCCGCCATCTCCGGAGGAAGCGCCGTGCGGTGCGCTTCCTCCCTCCAAGTTCTCTAGTCGTCTATCTCCCTTTCCGGCGCCCCCAAAGCGCCGGCTTCTTTTTGGGGAATATTTTTTGAACGCATCGATCGATTTTTTGACGGTGTCGTCTTTCGGCTGCCGCCTGCCGCCTGTCGCCTGTTCCCTCGAAGGCGTATAATTATCCATATGAAGGCGGCGGCGAAACAATCAGGGAGGAACGGCCGTGCGGGGCAGGCGATGCTCATCGCCGTGCTTTCGCTCGGCGGTGCCATCCTCGGCGCGACCGTGGTGGCCGGCATCCTCACGCTCTATGAGCTTCGCGCCTCCACCGATACCGCGAATTCCGCCAAGGCGCTCTTTGCCGCGGACGCCGGGGTCGAGTGGACCCTCTTCAGTTACTATTGCGGATCGCTCGATACGCCCGCGCGCTGCAGCGGTCCCGTGCCCTTGCCCGTGCTTGCGGCGAGCGGCGCCTCGGTCACGAGCACGTGCTACGATGCGAACGGCGCGGTGTCGGATTGCGGGAACACCAGCACGACCGTTTCCGCAGTGACGCTCGGCGCGGCGAACGGCACGAAACGCGCCTTCGACGTGAGCCTCATCGGGTCGACCTCGTCGATCCCATAGGAGCACGGCACGGATGCCGTGCGGAGCGTGCGCCGGCGGGCCGCGGCCGCGGCCGCGGCGTACGGGACATGTGTGCGGTGCGGGTATACACGATTTTCATTGCTCTACGATGGCCCACGATTTCATATCACCTAGTCGCGGATCGGGTGCGGACCCCATGGACGAAAAGGCCCTGGCGCGCGAGCGCATCGAAACACTCCGGCGCGAGATCGACCGGTATCGCTACGAATACCACGTGCTCGACCGCTCGGGCATTTCCGATACGGCGCTCGACTCCCTCAAGAAGGAGCTTTTTGATCTCGAGGAGCGCTGGCCGGAATTCGTGACGCCCGATTCGCCGACCCAGCGCGTGGCGGGCGCGCCGCTCAAGGAGTTCGTGAAGGTGCGGCACGGCGAGCGGATGACCTCTTTGAACGATGCGTTCAGCGAAGAAGATGTGCGCGCATGGCGCGAACGCTTGGAGACGTTCCTCGGGCGGTCCATCGCCACGGCGCCAGGGCTGCGCCCGCGCGGCCCAGGATCCCTTCCGTTCTACTGCGAACTGAAGATCGACGGGCTCGCGATCGAGCTCGAGTATGAGGGGGGCGTGTTCGTGCGGGGTTCCACGCGCGGCGATGGCCTCGTGGGCGAGGATGTCACCCAGAATCTCCGCACGGTGGAGGCGATCCCGCTTCGCCTGAACGACGCGGCGGCGGTCGCCGCGCATCTCGCGTCGTCGGGGCTCGATCCCGCGGAGTACGATCTCGTCCCTGCGCGCCTCGTCGTGCGCGGCGAAGTGTTTCTCACCAAGAACGAATTCGCGCGGATCAACCGCGCGATCGAAAAGGAGGGCGGGAAGCCGTACGCGAATCCTCGGAATGTCGCCGCCGGTTCAATCCGCCAGCTCGATCCGAAGATCACCGCCTCGCGCCGGCTCGATTCGTTCCAGTACGACATCGTGGGGGAGATCGGCCAGCGGACCCACGAGGAGGAGCATGTGTTGCTTGCCGCGTTCGGGTTCACGACCAATCCGGACTGCCGCCCCGCCGCCACGCTCGAGGATGCCATGGCGTTCCGCGATCATTGGGCGGACGAGGCGCACCGCGAGGCGCTGCCGTACGAGATCGACGGCACGGTCATTTTCGTGAACGATAACGCGACGTTCACCGAGGCGGGGATCATCGGCAAGGCCCCGCGCGCGGGGATCGCCTATAAATTTTCGCCGCGCGAGGCGACGACGATCGTCGAGGATATCAAGGTGCAAGTGGGCCGCACGGGGGCACTGACCCCTGTTGCCGTCATGCGGCCGGTGAATGTGGGCGGCGTCACGATCACGCACGCGTCGCTCCATAACGCCGACGAAATCGCGCGCCTGGGCCTCAAGATCGGCGATACGGTGATCGTCCAGCGCGCGGGCGACGTGATCCCGCAGATCACGGAAGTGCTTCCGCATTTGCGCACGGGCCGCGAGCGCGCGTTCCGTATGCCCGCGCGGTGTCCGGTGGACGGATCGCCCGTCGTGCGCGAGGGCGCCATCGCGCGCTGTGCATCGAAGACCTGCGCCGCGCAGCACCGCGAGGCGCTCTATCATCTTGCGTCGCGCGCCGCGTTCAATATCGAAGGGCTCGGACCCAAGATCATCGACAAGCTGCTCGATGAAGGGCTCATCTCCGATGCGGCGGACATCTTCGAGCTGCGGAAAGGCGATCTCGCGGCGCTCGAGCGCTTCGGCGAAAAGTCCGCCGAGAATCTCGTGCAGGAGATCGCCGCAAAGCGCCATGTCACGCTGCCGCGCTTTCTCTACGGACTCGGCATTCCCCATGTGGGCGAGGAGACGGCGGCCACGCTTGCGCGCGCGGTAGAGATCCCGGCGCACGAAGGTGTTGTGACGATCGGTGATATCGCCGATGCGTTCGCCGCGCGTTCCATGGAGGACCTGCAGGAGATCCAGGACGTCGGCCCCGTCGTCGCAAAGAGCATTCACGACTGGTTCCACGCGCCGCGCAACGCGGACCTTCTTGCGCGTCTCGAGAAGGCGGGGGTGACCGTGGGGGCCGTGCCCCGCATGGCGAGAGGCGGCCGGGGCGATGGACGTGGCGAGGCGGGCCCTTTTTCCGGGAAGTCGTTCGTCATCACCGGCACGCTCGCTTCCATGGACCGCGAGGACGCGAAGGAGAAAATCCGCGCCCGTGGCGGCGACGTGTCCGAATCGGTGAGCAAAAAAACGAGCTATCTCGTGGTGGGTGCGGCGCCCGGCTCAAAATTCGCCAAAGCGCAGGCGCTCGGCGTGCCGGTCATCGATGAGAAGGAGTTTCTGAAGCTGCTCAAGGATTGATTTATCGCGGCGAAGCCGCTACAATCGTGAGGTGTGCGCGGTCGCACACCATGAGCGTATTGCGGGCGTAGGGGAGTCTGGCCGTCCCCGGGTCCCTGTCACGGACCAGATCGCCGGTTCGAATCCGGTCGCCCGCGCAGCGAAGAGTGAAATTGTTATAATAAAATCATGGAAGCATTACCCCAGGAGGATAGCGTGGTCGTTCCTCAAGCGCACCCTCCACGCAAAGGAGTTCGTCTAGGTATGTTGATACTTGCGCTTATCCCTATTTGGATTTTTTTTGATATTGTATTTTTGGGCATAGCAAGTATCTGGAATAACAGTTTCCTCTTTAATTTTTCTATGGGGTGGATGTACCCCCTTTCTTTTATAGGGATACCTTTTCTCGCAATGGCATCGATTGTTGCTTTTTTGGTTGAACCAAAACCGAAACGAGGCGATCCAAAGAGAGGAGCTCATATTATCTCCGCCTTGGTTGCTATTGCGGTCGCGGTTGCGCTTATAATATTCGTGCTTCATATGGCAGTGATTGCGGTTTCGGGACTCAAGATATAAACGATTTCCTTTTTAGTTCCGGTTCCCACATCATCCACCACCCCGCGCAGCGTAGGATAAAATTGTTATAATGAGGCTATGGAAAAGCTGCCATTAAATGAAGACAGGAAAGAGATAACTCCGGAATTTTTAGCATATCAAGTTCATCTCCCGCGTGATCAGTGGAGTCTGGAGTTCAAGAATTACATTAATGGAATCGTTCAAGAAAACATTCGTGTGCGGGAAGGAGAATGGACAGAGGCGGAACGTGATGTATCGCAGGAGGCAAAAGAGCAGTCAACCTATACGCGCTATCTTAACGGGTTAAGGCTTAGCGAAGATGAGCTGCGCGACAAGATTATTCTTGACCTTGGGAGCGGTGATGGTGAGTTCGTGAAATACTGTATTGATAAAGGTATTACGCAAAATGCGTATGGTGTCGAAGCGCGGTTGGCAAGTGAGGATAATTCCGCAGAAGAAACACCATTCGAGAAGATTACAATTGATGAGCGATATAAAAATAATTTTTTTGCACAGAGCTATGGGGAAGAACTTCCCGTGCATAACGTGGATTATGTTCTTTCAATGGCTTCGGTGACTAACATGGATTGGAATGGCGAGGAATGGGAGGGGGTCGTTAAGGTGTTAGAAAATTCCCTTGCGGCCCTTAATGAAAACGGAGAGATACGATTATGGCCCATCCAGGAACCAGCGGAAGCGACATCTGTGGAGATGGGAAGTGAGGTTAATGATATGTGGAGAGAAAGAATAAATGAATTCGCTGGGGATCATGATCTTCAATGGGAACTTCGGCCTACCAACGTGATCGTGACGGGAAGTGATAACGACCACATTTATCTCAATTCAGTGCTCATCTTCTTAAAGGGAAAATCTTAAAAGGGCTTTTCTTAAAGACGGTTCCCGCATCATCCACCAGCCCGCGCAGCGTTTAAAGTATTATTAGTGAAGGGCATGGCCGGTTTTATTTGAATACAGCGCTGGCTCAAAATTTTGTTATAATAAAGCCAATACAAACGCATGAAAGACAATACTCCCGAAGCAATAAAACACGTTGCCCATGTAGCCGATCTCTGGCTTCCGCTTAAGATCCAGTACGATCGTATGCCCGGCGTTTCCGTGGGCATCGTTTATAAGGGAACGCTGATTTATAAGAAAGGCTTCGGGTTTTCTGACATTGATAAGAAAAAGCGTACTACCGAAACGACGCGATACCATATCGCTTCCCACTCGAAGATGTTCACCGCAACGGGTATCATGCAACTCGTCGAACAGGGGAAACTGCGGCTTGATGATAAGGTGGCGGATTATATAGAGTGGTTCAAAGCAAAGAATGGCCACGCCGATACCGCGCATGTCACCATTCGCCAGCTGCTTTCCCATGCGTCAGGTATTTTTCGCGATGGCGATACGGGGCATTGGGAGACGGGAAAGTTTCCAAAGGATCTGAAGTCCTCGTTTTCTCCTAAAGCAGCGCGTTTTGAGAGTCTCGCATCGTTCAAGTATTCCAATTACGGATTTTCCGTGCTCGGTGAAATTATCGCGCGGGTAAGCAGCCTGTCTTACGAGGAATATATGAAGCGAAACATTCTTCGTCCGCTCGGCATGAATAGTACCGTCCCAGATTATGAAAAAGGGATGGCGAATGTGGCGATAGGATACGGGAGGAATATCCCTGGCCAGAAAGAACGCCGCCGGTTTGCTCCATATGCGACGCATATCTATGCTCCCGCAACGGGTTTTGTTTCCAACGTTGTCGATCTTGCGAAATTCATCCATGCATTTTCTCTCGATAACACGCGCGGTGTTCTTTCGCGCGAGTCAAAGAAAGAAATGATGCATACCGTCGAAAAGACGCTCGAAGGGGATGAGTACGGATTAGGTATTGAGATCACCTATATTAAAGGGAGAAAGATCGTCGGCCATGGCGGGGGATTTAGCGGATATATCACGAAGACTATGTGGGATCCCAAAATTGATCTCGGGGTTATTGTGCTCTCGAATTCACTCGATAGTTCCGCCAGCGGTATTGCGGAGGGCATTTTTGAAACTATATATGGGTTTTTGGAGACGCGGGAAGACTATATGCGTGGCAAGAAGATCCAGTATTCAAAATATGAAGGCATCTATCGCAATATTTGGGGGGATGCATTAATATCCTGCTTCGGGAATGCGCTTATTGAATTTAGCCCACGGATAAACTCGCCGCTTAAATGGAATTCAATTCTTCTACCAGAGAAAACAATGCATCATTTTTTGATAAAATCAAAAAACGTATTTGGCGATGTCAATGAGTCTGCAGAATTTGGCAGTTTCAAAAATGGAAAGGCACAAAAGTTTTTCATCAGCGGAACGCCCTTGAAGCGAGTTTCATAATCGAGGTTCTATATCTGTTTCTTCTTGATTAGTTTTTAAAACGCTTTCTCTCCTCGTTGACTTCGATAGATTTCTATCGAACGATGCAGGTGATAATGATACGTACTAAGACGACAACATGGTCCGGGCGCACGAGCGGCCCGGACTTTTTTATATGAACGCGCCGATGCATCATCGGTGCGGCTTAGGAAGGTGCGACGTGCGCGAGCCAGCCCGTTTGTTCGGCGGCGAGAGACCTGATGCGGGGGAAGGCTTTTGGGGGTATCATGAGTATATGAAAAGCCCGAAGATGAAGGCATTGCGTTCAGCCGTCACATCGACGATCCTTGTGTTCCTCGCATTGTTTCTTTCTGCGGGGACGATCGATTATTGGCAGGCATGGGTTTATTGCGCCGTGCTGGTCGTGACGGTCATTCCCCTTATGCAGTTAATCCTCAACGACCCGATTTTGGTCGAAAGCAGAACGAAAGGAGGGCCCATGTACGAACAAAGGCTTTTCCAGAAGGTGGTAATTTGGGCGGTCATGGTTCCGGGGATCGCACTCTTCATCCTTCCCGGACTCGATCATCGGTTCGGCTGGTCGAACATGCCGCTGTGGGGCGTCGTGATAGGGGACGGCATTGTGGCGTTGAGTATGTGGATGGCCTATCGGGTATTCAAGGAGAATTCTTTTGGCGCGGCGACCGTCGAGGTCATGAAGGATCAAAAAGTGATCACCACGGGGCCTTATGCCATCGTGCGCAACCCCATGTATTCGAGCGCAGCGGCATATATGATCGGCACGGCGCTCGCGCTCGGTTCGTATTGGACCCTTGTTCCTGCCATCCTCACCGTGCTTGGCCTTGTGGCGCGCCTCTTTGATGAGGAAGCGTTCCTCATGCATGACCTTGCCGGATATGCGGAATATTGCGAAAAAGTGCGCTGGCACTTGATCCCCGGAATTTTCTAATGGAGGGAATGTGCGCGGGTTTCATGGCGGCGATGCGGAGGGTCCGCCATGGTATACTACCCCTATGAAGCTCATCCTCGTAACGCGGCAGGCGGAAGCTCCTGACGTCGAATCGTTCGTGTTCCGTGCGGAGGAGCCCGTGGCATGGAAGGCCGGCCAGTTCTTCCATTACGTGCTCCACCATGAGCCGACCGATGATCGCGGGTCGGACCGCTGGTTCACCGTCGCGGCGGCGCCTTCGGAGCGGACGCCGATCATCACGACGCGGTCCGCCGGCGAAAAGGGCAGTTCGTTCAAGAAGGCGCTCTTCGCCATGAAGCCGGGCGATGCGATCGAGGTATCCGCGTGCGAAGGGGATTTCACCTTTGACGAAGGATCGCCCGACGCGCGGCATGTGTTCATTGCCGGCGGTATCGGCATCACGCCGTTCCGCGCGATCCTCAAGGACCTCGACGACCATAACGCAACTCCGCGCATCACGCTCATCTATGCGAACCGCGACGCGAACGCGGCCTATCGCGAGGAGCTCGAAAAATTTGCGGCAAAGAATCCCCATATGGAGATCGTGTACGTCATCGCCCCGGACCGCATCGATGTACCGAAGATCGCTTCGATCGCAGGTGATCTCAAGGAGCCGATCTTCTACGTATCGGGTCCGGAGCCTATGGTGGAGGACCTTGGGAGTGCCCTTTCGGCCGCCGGGGTTCCTGCCGCTCACCTCAAGCAGGACTGGTTCCCCGGGTATCCCGCGGAATGACGGGTCCATGCGGGAATCGCCCTTCCGGCGGGCCTGCGGAAATGGTTTATCAACAGAGCGGTGGAAGGGAATAGGGTATAATAAAGGAAAAGGATGCGTACGGCCTTCGGGGGCGACGTCCTTTCTCGCGGACGCGCATCATCACTTCTCATAACCACTTTTAAAACGTCGAACCGATCGTCATAACGTAATAATCCATTTCATCATTCACTATGGTTCAAGATCAACTCGTTGAATATATCACTACGCAGATCAAGGCCGGAGTTTCGGGAGATGCCATAAAGGCCGCGCTCCTCGGCGCCGGATGGCAGGCCGCGGACGTCGAGGATTCCATGAAGCATGTTCAGGGTTCCGCCGCCGGCGCGTCGGTTGCGGGAATTTCCGCAACCGCAAAGCCTTCATCCACATCCGGTCCTTCGACCTCCTTCCCGGCTTCGTTTAAGCCGGCCGCGTCGTCGTCTCCCTCTTCGTCGCCGGCGTCCGCAGGCGGTCCGCAGGTGATCAGGGTGAGTGACCTCGTGTCTTCCTCGGAGAAACCCTCCTCGTTCAGCACATCGACCACGAACGGCGCAAAGGCGGATGCGGTGATGTCGAAGATCGATGCGAGCGCAAAGGCGGCGGGAACCTCGTCCGTGAAGAATTTCCCTTCATCGTCCGTATCCGCCGGGTCCGTCACCGGCTCCGCCGCATCATCATTCTCGTCGGCATCCCCCGTGAAGGCGAAGAAGTCCTATGCGCTTGCCACGGAATCCGTGCTCGGCGCGCTCATGGTGATCTTTGCGGCATTCGCGGTATTCCTCTTCCTTCAAAACCAGGGTCTTTCTTCTCGAATTGCGGCACTCAATGGGCAATCGAGCGGCGTATCTTCCCAGATTTCTAATATCCAGCAGGAACTTGCCGCATCCACGACCGCATTCCAGGCGCAGATCGCCTCTGCGACCGTAAGGAATTCCATGCTTGCGCTCGAACTTTCCTTCTATGCGGTGCCTCCTTCGATGACCCCTGCAACGACCACGTTCACGACGGCGCTCGAGGGTGCGGTCTCCGGCGGCGGACGGTATGATTACGCGATCACGACCGCCGACGGCGCGAAGGTGTACGTCACGAACTCAAAGGATGCCCGCGTCATCGCCCTTATGAAACCATTGGTCGGCGCAACGAGCACCATGGCGAAGTTTGCGGGCAACTATGTGCCCGGCAACGACACGATCACGATCACCGCGGTGAACGGCGCTTCTGTGGCACCGCCGCCCGCGGCCTCGACGAGCACTGCAACGACCTCCGCTGCGGCGGGTGCGGGAGCGGCCGCCACCACGACCGGAAAATAGCGGCAGTGATCTATCCCTCATTGAAAAAGACCCCTATAAAGGGGTCTTTTTCAATGCACCGTCATTATTTCGAATAATGAGACGCGCGTGCTCGTGCCGGCGCATCCGCACCGCGCGCGGGGCCTATGCCATATCGTTCTCGTAGCGGCTGCCGATCGCGAACAGGTCATCTTCATGCCATTTCTTCCCTATGAGCTGGAAGCCCACGGGAAGTTCGCCTTCCGCGCGTGCGGTCCCGGGTTTGGTGGGAAGCGCGATCGCGCATACGCCGGCAAGGTTCGCGGGGCCCGTGAAGACGTCCGAAAGATACATGGCAAGCGGATCGGCGGATTTTTCTCCGAGCGTGAACGCCGGCGTGGGGGACACGGGCGTGAGCATCACGTCCACATCCTCGAATGCGTTATCGAAATCCTGCTTTACCAGCGTGCGCACGCGCTGGGCCTTCTCATAGTAGGCGTCATAGTAGCCCGAGGAGAGCACGAACGTGCCGAGGATGATGCGGCGCTTCGCTTCCGCGCCGAACTTCGCACGCGTCTTGAGATACACCTCCATAAGGTTTCGTGCGTCTTCGGGGCGGTCGCCGCCGTAGCGGATGCCGTCGAACCGCGCAAGGTTCGAACTCACTTCCGCGGGCATGCTCAGATAGTAGGCGGGCACGGCGTATTTCGTATGGGGAAGCGATACCTTCTTGAAGCGCGCGCCGAGCTTCGTGAGGCGCGCGATCGCGGCCTCGGTTTCCCGTTCGACGAGCGGGGCGAGGCCGCCCACGAAATATTCTTCGGGAAGGCCGATCGTAAAGTCCTTCATGGCGCGTTCCTGCGGTACGCCTGCGCGGGGTGCGTTTGCGCTCGTCGCGTCCTGCGGGTCCGCGCCGGCGATCGCCTTGAAGAGGATCGCGCTGTCTTCGACGGTCTTCGTGATCGGTCCGATCTGGTCGAGGGACGAGGTCATGGCGATGAGGCCCGCGCGCGATACGGCGCCGTATGTCGGCTTGAGGCCGACGACGCCGCAGAAGGCGGCGGGGATCCTGATGGAGCCGAACGTGTCGGAGCCGAGCGTGGCAACGGCCATGTCGGCCGCGACCGCCGCCGCGGAGCCTCCCGAGGAACCTCCCGGGACGCGGGTGAGATCGTGGGGATTGCGGACGGGCTTGAATGCGGAATTCTCGTTCGAGGAGCCCATGGCGAACTCATCCATGTTCGCCTTGCCAAGGAACACGGCGCGTTCATCTTTAAGCTTTTTGATCGCGGTTGCGTCATAGCTCGCCACGTAGTGTTCGAGCACCTTCGATGCCGCCGTGGCGGGGAGGCCCTTTACGAGGATTGCGTCCTTGATGCCGAGCGGAACGCCCGCGAGCGCGCCGAGCGGGTCTCCCTTTGCGACCGCGTTGTCGACCGCGTCCGCGGCCTCGCGCGCCGAATCTTCCGCGATGCTCAGGTAGGCGCCGATGTCGCCATCGCGCGCGGCGATCTCCTTGAAGCAGGCGTCCGCGGCCTCGCGCGCGGAAAACTCCTTGTTGAGGAGCCGTTTATGGAAGTCTTTGATGGTGAGGGTATTGGGGGTGTCCATGGGTGCGGAGGAGGCTTAGCGGTCGAACACCGAGGGGACCTTGAGATACCCGTCTTGGGATTTCGGGAAGGCTTCGACGCCGTCGCCGCGGTCGGTGTTCTCGCGGGCGTCGTCGTTGCGCAGAACGTTCATGAGATCGGTGCCGCCCGCCATCGGGAGAACGTCCGAGGTATCGAGCTCGGCGAGCACTTTGAAGTGCTCCAGTATGTTTCCGAGGTCCGCGAGGAGCCGCTCCTCTTCCGCGGCATCGAGCTCGATGCGCGCGAGTTTTGCAAGGTGGGCGAGCGCGGCCTTATCAATGGAAGAAGATGACATTACAGGTATTCTACGCGGAGGGACGCTTTTTTTCAATCACGGAGGCGGTGCGCTTCGTTCCTGAACTGGTCTCCCCGGTCGCTGTAATTTTTAAACATATCGAACGATGCGCACGCGGGGGAAAGAATGACGACGTCGCCGCGGCGCGCCGTGCCATGGGCCGCGCGGACGATCTCCTCCATGGAGTGCAGGTCTTCCAGGAAGGCGATGCCCGCGGCGTGAATGTGCTCCTTGATGCGGGGCCATTCCATGCCGATGCCGATGATCGCCCGGATGCCGCCCTTTTCCGCCGCGGCATCGATCGCACGGCCGAGCTCCGTGAAGTCGCTGCCTTTGGAGGATCCCCCGAGAATGAGCACCTTGGGGGCAGCAAATGCCTCAAGGGCGACGATCGCCGCATCGGGCGTCGTGGAATACGAATCATTGTAGTAGCGCACGCCGCCTGCTTCCGCGACGAATTCGAGTCTGTGCGCGAGCCCCTGGAAATTTTGTATGGCTTCGACGATCGCCGCGGTCGCCACGCCCGCGGCCTTCGCGGCCGCGATCGCGGCACAGGCGTTTTCCCAGTTGTGTTCGCCGGGAATGCGAAGCGCTGCGGTCGCGCATATCCTCTCTTTGGGACCGATCATGGGAATGGCGCGCGGGTGCGCATCATGGTTCTCGCCGCTCGGCGCTCCTGCGGAAAACCAGAAGGCACCTTCCTCCGCCCACGCACCGCGGGCGACGGCATGGTGGCGTGAAAAGAGGAATATCGTTCCCGGGGTGAGGTCCGCATAGGCGGCGCTCCGCGGATAATCCGCGGCGAGCACCGCGATGTCATCGGGCCCCTGCGCGCGCACGATGTGCGATTTCGCTTCCGCATAATCCTCGACGGTCTCATGCCAGTCGAGGTGCTCCGAGGTGACCATGAGCGCGACGCCGATGTGGGGGCTACGATCGAGGTCGACGAGCTGGAAGCTCGAGAGCTCTAATACCACCCAGGTCGATGCGTCGACCTCCGGGAGGATGTCGAGCGCGGGAACGCCGATGTTGCCCGCGAGCAGTGCCTTCCTCCCGTCGGCCTTCAGCATTGCGTGGATAAGGGATGACGTGGTGCCTTTCCCTTTTGTCCCCGTCACTCCTATGATGGTGCCGGGACAGCGCGCAAAGAAAAGGCGCGTGGCACTCGTCACTTCGACGCCCCGTGCGCGGGCGCGCACGAGCTCGGGGAGGTGAGCGCGCGCTCCCGGGGTCCGGAAAACGATGTCCCCGGGACCGAGCTCGTCGAGCGCGGCAAGGTATCCTTCGCCGAGGCGCGCATGGGCGCCCGGGGGGAGTGCGACATTCTCGTCCCTATCGAGGATCCATAGTTCCGCATCGCGAAACGCGGGATCTTCGCGGAGCAGGCGGAACGTGGACCGCCCTTCGCGATCGAACCCAAGAAGCGCGATCTTCTTCGTATGCATAACGGCATTATACCGCACCGCGTTCCGGGGCGCATGGGGGTTTGCGCCATCCCGCCGTGCTCGCCCCCCGGAAATCTATTGCGAATACTGCATTTTCATGATATGATGTTCCCGAACCTAATCGTTATTCCTATGGCGGCGTCTATCGCTTCCAAAAGATATCCGTGAACGGGTTTCCGCAGGTGCGTGTCGTCATCGTCCGTTTATGCGGAGGGTGTGCTATGCCGCTATGCCTCGCGCGGGAGGGTTGGGAAAGGTTTTCCGGGAAGCCCCATAAGCTTCCGAAGCAGGTCCGAGTCCTGCCCCCGCAACAGCCAAGGTCAGTAAGGTAGAGTAGGATCGACTCCCGTCA
>JAKABL010000041.1 GCA_021801885.1 bacterium | reverse complement strand
AAAGACCCCGACTATGGCGCGCTCTCCGGGCGCACGGCGGCGCAGGCGGAAGATGGCATATCGCGCATCGACGAGGCCGTGGGGAAACGCAACAAGGGCGACTTCTGCCTGTGGAAATTCCGCGACGCCGCAAATGCGCACGAGCCATCATGGCCGTCCCCTCTCGGCGAAGGCCGTCCGGGATGGCATATCGAGGACACCGCGATAAGCGAATTCTATTTCGGTCCCCAATACGAGGTTCATGGCGGCGGCATCGACCTCAAGTTTCCCCATCACGAGGCGGAGATCGCGCAACAGGAGTCGGCGTCAGGACTGAAACCGTTCGTACGACTCTGGATGCACGTGGGCGCGCTCACTGTGGATGGCAAGAAAATGTCGAAGAGCGCAGGCAATTTCGTGACGATCCGCGAATTCCTCAGCGCCCACGGCCCCCACGCGCCGGCACTTCTCCGCTGGATGATCTTTTCCCACCACTACCGCTCCCCGTTCGACCTCTCCGATCGCGCGATCGCCCAGGCGAAAAAGGAGCTCGAAACGGTCTACACGCTTTCCCTCCGGGCGCGGGACGAGCGAGAACGGCATCAAGGCGATGCGATCATCGATGATGAGCCGCTGCGCGCATGGAAAGAGAAGCTCGATGCGGCGCTCGATGACGACCTCAACACCCCCAAAGCACTTTCCATACTCATGGAGGCATTGAGGGACGACCGCGTGTCCGCCGAGGGGAAATATGTCCTTGCGGGGATCGTTGACGATATCCTGTGCCTCGGAATAACCCAGACCGCAGGCCAATCGCCGGAAATTTCGCATGAAATTATCGAGAAATTCAACCAGTATCAAGAAACGAGAGGTAATAAACAGTTTATCCAGTCCGACGCTTTGCGGACGGAGCTGGAGGGGCTAGGATATGAAGTAAGAGACGCAAAGGAAGGATCGATGCTCATCAAAAGATTTTTCTAGGATCGAGGGTGTTTCCCTGCCCCGCTCGTCGAGGATAACCACGAGAGTGCCGGAATGCCGTCTCCGAGGTGCCTGAGGAAAAAAGAAGTCTGTGAAAATCCGAAACCAATGTCTTCATCAAAACAACCGGGCGCAAAGCTCCCCCCGCAGAACATCGAAGCCGAGGCCACGGTGCTCGGTGCGGTGCTCATCGACAAAAACGCGATCTTTCGCGTCGCGGACCTTCTCATGCCCGACGACTTCTATTCTCCGCAACATGAAAAGATCTATGCGGCCGTGCTCTCGCTCTATGAAAAGCGCCAGCCGATCGATGTACTCTCGCTCACCACATTCCTCAAGGAACGGGATGCCCTCGCGGACATCGGCGGCTCAAGCTATCTCGCCGAACTCACGAACAAAGTCTCGAGCGCTTCGCATGTGCAGCACTACGCGCAGATCGTGAAACAAAAGAAGGTCATGCGCGACCTTGTAAAAGTGTCCGCGGAGATCGCGGAGGACGTGTTCCGCACAAAAGGGGGCGAAGTGGAGGATCTGCTCGACGACGTCGAACAGAAGATCCTTTCCATCTCGCAGAAGTCCATGCCCCAGAACTTCGTCGCGCTCAAGGACGACCTTGCCGTTGCGTACGAGCGCATCGCCAAGCTCCACGAGGGCGGCGGCAAACTGCGCGGCGTACCGACGGGCTTTCCCGAGCTCGATCAAACGCTTTCGGGGCTCCAGCAATCCGAACTCATCATCGTGGGCGCGCGGCCATCGGTCGGTAAAACCTCGCTCGCGCTCGACATTGCACGAAATGCCGCGAAGGCAGGCCATATCGTCGGCGTCTTTTCGCTCGAGATGTCGCGGGAACAGCTCCAGGACCGCATTATTGCGGCCGAGTCGCAGGTGCCCCTGTGGAACATCCTCACCGGACGCATCTCGAACGATCAGGAATTTTCGATGATCCAGGGCGCACTCGACCGACTTTCCGACTCCACGATCTACATCGATGACTCCCCGTCGCTTACCATACTCCAAATGCGCTCCATGGCCCGCCGTCTCCAGGTGGAGCGCGGCCTCGATCTCCTCGTGGTCGACTACCTCCAGCTGATCAAACCCCGTATCTCGAGCGACAACATGGTGAACATGATCACAGAGATCTCTCGCGGTCTCAAAGCGCTTGCGCGCGAACTGAAGGTCCCGGTGCTCGCCCTCTCCCAGCTCTCGCGCGGTGTCGAACAACGCGACAGCAAGGCGCCCAAGCTTTCCGACCTCCGTGACTCGGGCTCGATCGAACAGGACGCCGACGTCGTCATGTTTATCTGGCGCGACGAGCGTAATCCGAACGACACCACGACCCCTGCGGACAATATCATCCATCTGCGCATCGCGAAACACCGCAACGGTCCGCTCAAAGACATGGACTTCTTCTTTGACGGCGAACGCGCCACCTTCCGGGCGCTCGAAAAACGGTACGAGGAACTGCCGGCACTATGATGAAGCTCCCGGATCCGGTGCAAAAAGTCGTCGATGAACTCGCCGAGCTCCCCTCGATCGGCCCGCGACAGGCGGTGCGGCTCGCATTCCATCTTATTGCGCAGGGCCCTAAGGACCTGCGCGACCTTTCTGACGCGATCGGGGGGCTCGCGGCGATCAAGATCTGCACCCATTGCTACTTCATCCACCAGAACGACGACGGTCTGTGCGACATCTGCATAAACCCCGCGCGCAATGCGCGCATCATCATGGTGGTGGAAAAGGAAACCGACCTCCTTTCGCTCGAAAACACAAAAAAATATACCGGGCGCTACTTCATCATCGGCCAGGTTCCAAAAACGGGGTTTCTTGAGGCGTGGCAAAAAACGCGCCTTGCCGCGCTTGCCAAGTTCGTGGAGGACGAGCTCGGCGGCCAAGCGGACGAACTCATCTTCGCCTTCAACCCCACTGCGCTCGGCGACTTCCAGGCCTCGCTCCTTATGAAGGAGCTTGCACCGCTCGCCAAGAAAGTAAGCCGCCTTGGACGTGGTCTCCCCACCGGCGGCGAGATAGAATTCTCGGACGACGAAACACTCGGTGCATCGCTCGAGCGACGATCGTAATACACCAGCGCCCTATATGAAATAGGCTGGTTTAAAAAAACGGCGCATCGGATCAGATGCGCCGCATATGTATAGCGGGAAAATTGTCGATCCCTATCCGGCGACGACGGCGCCCGTACTATGCCGTCTCGATACGATCTTGCGCGCGCCGGAGTTCAAGGCATTGCGAGCAACATATGACTCCCAATACGGGAGCCTTCTCGGCGTAAAAATGGCGGCGAAAGACATACGCCTTTGCCTGCCCCCCTCGGAATCTGGGATGCTCCTCGTGCACCACAAGGGCATGGGGTATCGCGCGCGCAACCTGCAAAGCCTCTTCACAAGAAAGATAGATCACCGCGATGCCATCCGCGCCATGGGGACACGCCTCATGATTCCCCGGACCTTCGCATCTCCACCCGGGAGGAGTGATCCAGCTATCCTCAAATTCGATCTTCTCGGGAAGAGAAGAGGTGAAGTCCAAAAACTCTTCCATATTACCTCCCTAAGGAGTACTATGCCAGACTATGCCATAAACACATGCTTATAGCAAACCCTCCACTCGGGTCGAAGACGAGGGAGGGTTTGCTATGAGTATGAGATGTGTGGTTGTTGTAAATTTTAGGAGAGATGCGGACGTTGAGATTGAGACGATCCTGCGGGCGCATGGCGCGGAGGTTCCCCTTCCTCCGCAAGGCGCAGATGCCGCAGGGATTTCCATTATGCCAAACACGGCATTGTTGTATGGGAAATCCAATAAGCAACGCTCAAATCGAGCCACATCCCTCGAAATAGCTCATAAATTACATTGGATTATATGTTTATGAAGTGCGATATATTCACGCGGCGACCTTTCATGAGGTTATTACCGCTTCGCTTAAAAAATATTTCACACCAAAAAGCACAGGAAAAATCCGCAGACTACAGCGTTGTCGTGGATTCACCTATCCGCTCGATGCCGAAGGCATTGATCGTTCCATTGGAAGAGCGTCCGCCGAATACCAAGACAATATCTCCCGCTCGAAATTCATGAAGGGCTTCGATACCGGACGCGGGCATAACCGTCGATGTGACGCCAAATCCATCAACGATCATAAATGTGCCATTGTTTCCCAAGAGCACGATCGTTCCGCGATGGATATCCGTCGGATATGCCGTCTCGACCTGGTATAATCCCCCAAGGACGGGAATATCATGTTGGGCAAGCCGGGAAATATCATGTTGAAACGCCGTTATCCCGACAATAAACCCTCCCGCCAGGACAACGAGCAATGATATGAAGAATGAGTGGGAAAGTGGCCTGTGGTAGATGAATGCATAGCGCCGTAAGAGCCAGGAAAGGATGACAAGCAACGCGCATAAGATCGCAAGAAGTCCCCAGGGAAGGGCACCGAAGAATAATTCCCATCCAGGTGCGCCGAATCCAGGCGCAAACCAAACCCCGTCCTTATGCATGGCGAATACGATGAAGCTCGCGAGGTAGAGAAGAATGAAAAAAAGGAGGATCACAGCCAGCACCCATAAAAACCCACGAACGACGAAATATCGTCGGGGGCGCATTCGGATGGTGCGCTCTCTGATGGTGCCCATAATGACGGCCTGTTCCGGACTGTGCTCTTCATGACTCTGAGGCATGACGTTATGCATTAGTTGGCAACATTTTTTTCAGCATGGCCTTTCCCCGCTGAAGGCGGACGCCCACCGTCGACACGGGAACGCGGAGGACATCGGCAATCTCTTTATAATCCATTTCTTCGAAATAGTAGAGGACGAGCGGTTCGCGATATTTTTGAGGAATACGGTCGAGAGAGCCATCGAGCAAGCGCTTCAACTCGTGCATATCGAAATCATGGTCCGCAGTTTCCTTTGCGATCAACTTGATCGAAGGGAAAAGTACGTCGAGATCGAAGATCGATATGTTTGCCCGCTCGCGCGTCTTCTTTTTCAGGGCGTTCACGAACTCGTTATGCGCAATACGATAAAGCCATGGCGAAAAACGCCTGTCCGTATCGAATCCCCGAATATTGACGTATGCCTTTATGAAGACTTCTTGCACGAGGTCCTTCGCTTCATCGTTATCAAAAAGAAAGCGTCGAGCATAGCGGTGTATTTTCGGCTCGTATCGTTCGACCAATTGGCAGAACGAATCCGTATTGCCGTTTTGCACCTCTGCTGCAATCTCTTCGTCGGCGCTTTCTTCGGCCTTACGCTTGCGGTCCTCCCCTAATTCCAT
>JAKABL010000002.1 GCA_021801885.1 bacterium | reverse complement strand
GAATGTGATGAAGTTGTTGCCGATGCGGATGGTTTTCATAGTGATGAGGAGGGGAAGAGGGGAAAATAACGACCTTTGCCGCAATATCCTTTCGCGAGGAAGTGCCGTGGGATTCTGCCGATCAGAATCCCTACTCCTCCATCCTACTCCGGCGCCGTTCCTATGTCAAGTGTCAAGAACTATTGACAAGTGTCCAGAAGGGGGTGATATAATGAATGCATGGAAGCTCAACGCGTGCATCCGCTTCAGGAAAAGCTGTTGGCCCTTGCAAAAACCAGGGGTATTTCGGGTCTTTCCTTGCGCGAAATAGGACGCCTTGTGGGCGATCCTTCCCCCCAAAAAATCAAGCACCATCTTCAGCAGCTCGAAAAACGAGGACTTCTGAAAATAGATAAGGTAAAGGGGACGATCGCACCTCCGAACGAAGGGTGGATCGACGGATTCCTCACGGGCGGGAAGCGGCTCCTTGCCATACCTATCGTGGGGGTGGCGAACTGCGGTCCGGCAGAGGTCTTTGCCGAGGAGAACCGCGTGGGATATCTTCGGGTATCGAATTCCCTCGTCCACCGGCAGAGCAACAGGGGATTGTTCGCGGTGCGCGCCGACGGATTTTCCATGAATCAGGCAAAGGTCCATGGGGCGACGATCGATAATGGCGATTATCTCATCGTGGATGGCGAGGACCGTGAGCCGCGGGATGGCGACGTTGTGCTTTCAGTGATCGATGGCAGTGCGAACGTGAAGCGATTCCATATCGATAAGACGCATAAGCAGGTCGTGCTTACCTCCGATTCCAGCGAGGATTTTGCTCCGATTTACGTCGGCGCCGATGACGATTTCTTTATCAACGGCAAGGTGATCGAGGTCATCAAGCGCCCCACGGTGCCCGGAAGTTCCTTATAATGGTGATATGGACATCGCCGCATCACTGCGCACGCTCAAGGATCGCATGGAGGCCGATGCGTCATTGCCGCTCTATGGAGAGGCGAACCTCGTGTTCGGCGAAGGGAGTCCTTCGGGCGGAGTGATGTTCATAGGAGAGGCGCCCGGTGCGAACGAAGATCGCCTGAAGCGCCCTTTTGTGGGACGCGGCGGACAGCTTCTCGATGAGGCGATCCGTGCCATTGGCTGGAAGCGCGAGGAAGTGTATATCACGAACATCGTGAAGCGCCGGCCTCCGGAAAATCGCGATCCTCTCCCTGCGGAAATCGCAGCCTACCGTCCGTATCTCGCACAGCAGATCGCGATCGTCGATCCCGCGCTCATTGTGACGCTCGGTCGCTTTGCGATGAACTATTTCGCGCCGGGAGCAAAGATGACGCGCGATCACGGAAGCGCCTTTGGCATCGATGGGCGGATCGTATTTCCCGTCTATCATCCCGCCGCCGCGCTTCGTTCCACGGAGATGATGAAGGTGTTCCGCGCCGATTTCAAAAAGATCCCCGATGTGCGTGCGGGCCGGATCGCGACCGTGCCACCGCCCGCCATCACCACAAAGGTGACCGCGAACCCCTTTCCTGACGATACGAAGCCTTCCGTAAAAAAGGACGGGGGAATTCCTTCGGGGCAGGAGGGGCTGTGGTAGCTGCGCCGGGCGGCCGTATCCCGCCGTCATCCCGTGGCGCCGTTTCCGCGCGGCGGACGCGGCGGGGATGACGGCGGGATTTCCTTATTTAAGGCCTGGGATTTATGATTAGGATATGAGTTTCAGCGTGGCGTATCTCGTGCAGCGCTTTTTCCTGCGGATTTTTTATTTCTTCCACCACTGGTATTTCGACGGATCGCGGGCAATAGGCCGCCGGTTCATGGCGACGCTCGCCGCTGCCGACCGCTCGTTCGCGATCCGCGTGACGGTGAGCCATTTTTTCGAGCCGCTCTATAAGGACTATTCGTTCATCGGAAGGATCCTCGGGGTGGTGTTCAGGACGTTCCGGATCGCGATAGGGCTCGTCGTCTACCTCTTCCTCGTCGCATGCTTCGCCGCCGCGTATGTCGTATGGCTCGCGATCCCTCTTCTCATACTTTACTATGCAGCAAAGGCCTTTTGATCCGTCGCTCATATATCTCGACGATCCGCGCCTGCGGATGACCGCGGCGGGGCGGATGCTCGTGCGCGCGGCGAGCGCAGTGGCATACCTCGTGCTCGTTGCGGCAACCATCACCTTCTTCATCTCGGGGATGCGCTTCCTTGTGCTCACCGGCGCATTCCTCCTTTTATTCCTCGTCGACCTCGTATTCCATCGCGGGCAGGGTGATGTACCGATTGCGGATATCGCGCTCGGCACCGACCGCGTGAACCTCGCGCGCATCACCGCACCTTCGGCATTCCTTGCGGTCGAACGCGCGTTTGACCGCGCCGCGGTCGGACGCGGGGATTTCGGTCTCGAGCTTGCGCGGCGTCTGCTCGAAGCGCCATCGATCGTCGAGGGCCTTCGCCGCCTTGACGTGGACCCGGGAGCGTTCAAGGCCAAGATCAGGGAGATGCGCGAAGGAACGGAGCCTGCGAAGTGCGGGCGCGACGATCTCATTGCCCGCGCGGACGGCATTCTGCGCGCCGCATTCATGCAGGCCCTGGAGGCGGGGCACCAGTTCATCACCTTGTCGGATGTCTTTTCCGCGCTCCCCGCGGCGGGAGGGGATGCGGTCGGGCGCGTGTTCGCGAAATTTTCCATCGACCCCGGCGATCTCGAGCACGCGCTCATCTTCGGCGCCATGGTAAGGCGCGGCTGGTTCCGCCGCATGCCCCGCACGCTCGGCGGATTCGGTCTCGGCACGCACCGCGTGGTAAAGCACCGGATCATGAACCGGGCGTGGACCGCACGGCCGACACCCACGCTCGATCGGTACGGCGAGGACCTCACTGACCTTGCGCGCGATCGTAAAGCAGGGTTCCTTGTGGGGCACAAGGAGGAATATGGAAGGCTTCTCGAGACCCTTGCGCGGCCCATCAACCCGAATGCCATTCTCGTGGGGGAGCCCGGCATCGGCAAGGAGTCGATCGTGCGGCACCTCGCGCTTTCGCTCGTGAGCGACAATGTACCCAAGGGGCTTTTCGACCGCCGCCTCGTGGGGCTGCATATTCAATCGCTCGTCGCGGGAGCCCCTCCTGAAGAGCTCGAGGCGCGGCTCAAGGCGATCGTGGAAGAGATCGTGACGGCGGGCAATATCATCCTTTATATTCCGGACATCCATAATCTCGTGCGCACCTCCGGCACGGCATACCTTTCCGCCGCCGATGCATTGATGCCGATCATCATGGAAAACCGCTTCCCCGTGGTGGGGTCCACCTATCCCCGGGAGTTCAAGCAGCTCATCGAGCCGCGGAGCGACTTTGCGGGCATGTTCGAGATCGTGCCGGTGAACGAGATCACTGAGGACGAAGCAATGAGGGTGCTGACCTACGAGAGCGTCATCCTTGAGAGCGACGTGAGGATCGCGATCAGCTTCGGCGCGATCAAGCGGGCGGTCATGCTTGCAAAGCGATATATGCATGGGAAGTTCCTTCCTGCGAGCGCCGAAGAGCTCCTCAAAAGCGCGCTGGTGGATGCGGAACGTCGCGGGGAAAAGGCCGTCGGTCCCGAGCGGGTCACCTCCGTCGCGGAAGAGAAGGTGAACATTCCGATGCATGAAGCGTCGAGGGACGAGGCGCAGAAGCTCCTGCACATGGAGGACCTCATCCACGAGCGCCTTGTGGACCAGGAAGAGGCGGTAAAGGCGGTGGCCGACGCGATCCGCGAGTATCGCAGCGGCCTTACCCGCAAAGGCGGCCCGATCGCAAGCTTCCTTTTTGTGGGGCCGACCGGCGTAGGAAAAACGGAGCTTGCGAAGGTGCTTGCGGCGATCCAGTTCGGTTCCGAAAAGATGATGGTGCGGTTCGATATGACGGAATATCAGGACAAGGCGAGCGTATACCGCTTCATCGGGTCGCCCGACGGCGCGGTGCGCGGCGCGCTCACGGATGCGGTGCTCGCAAAGCCCTATGCGCTCGTGCTTCTCGACGAGTTCGAAAAGGCATACCCCGATATTCTGAACCTCTTCCTCCAGGTGCTCGACGACGGGCGCCTCACCGACAACCTGGGGCGCACGGTGGACTTTACGAACACCATCGTCATCGCCACATCGAACGCGCACTCCGATATCGTGAACGATGCCCTGCGGCAGGGCGAGGGAATGGCGCAGATCGCCGATTATGTGAAGGCGCGGCTTACGGACGTCTTCAAGCCGGAGCTCATCAATCGTTTTTCAAGGATCGTGGTGTTCAAGGACCTTTCGCCCGATGATCTCGCGAAGATCGTGGCGATCAATCTTCAGGAGCTCATTGCTATGGTGAAGGAGCGGGGCATCTATCTCGACGTGGCACCCGAGGCGCTTCAGGAGCTCGCGAAGCGGGGATACGATCCGGAGTTCGGCGCCCGGCCGCTCCGCCGCGTGATCGATGAACAGGTGCGCGCGCCGCTTTCCCTGGCGATCCTGGGGCAGAAGGTGATCAAGGGCAATCGCGTCATGCTCGTGTATAAGGATGGCGCATTCGATTTTATGCCGGAACAGTAGCATAAGGATATGGCCAACGAAAGGAACACCGCATCGAACCAATCCATCGCTGAAATGTTGCGCCAGATCGGCGCATATCTTGCGATGCAGCAAGTGCCGTTCAAGCCGCGCGCCTATGAGCGGGCGGCGGGGACCGTCGAAGGGCTTGAGGAGAGCATCGCGGCCTCGTATCAGGCCGGAGGGAGGAATGCGCTTATGGAAATCCCGGGTATCGGTGCGGGCATTGCGGAAAAGATCGCGGAATTCCTGGATACGGGAAAGGTGAAGGAATATGAGGCGTTAAAAAAGAAGATCCCGGTGCGTCTCGATGAGCTTGCGCGGGTGGAGGGGCTCGGTCCAAAGTCGGTCCAGCGGCTCTACAAGGAGCTCGGCATCCGCAATCTGAAGGAGCTTGAGGCAGCGGCCAGGGCGGGGAAGATCGCGGCGCTTGCGGGGTTCGGCAAGAAGAGCGAGGAGAAGATAATGAAGGGCATTGCGTTTGCAAAGGGGAGCGGTCAACGTTTCGTACTCGGCCTCGTCATGCCCCGGGTGCGCGAGATAGAAGCGGCGCTTGCGGCGGCGCCGGGCGTGGAGAGGGTCGTGGTTGCGGGGTCGGCACGACGGCGCAAGGAGACGATCGGCGACATCGATATCCTCGCCGTATCGCCGCGCCCCGCCGCCATCATGGATGCGTTCGTATCGCTGCCTGGCGTCATGCATGTGATCGCGCATGGCGAGACGAAATCGTCCATTAAAATACGGCCCGGCATCAACGTCGACCTGCGGGTGGTGCCGAAGGAATCGTACGGCGCGGCGCTCAACTACTTCACCGGTTCAAAGGACCACAACGTTGCGATCCGGCAGATCGCGGTGAAGAAGGGGATGAAGCTCAACGAATACGGACTTTTCAAATTGGGAACGCCGGGAAAACCGGATGCCGAACGAAAGATCGCCGGCGCGGATGAGCGGGAGATCTACCGCCTGCTCGGCATGGAGTGGCCCGAGCCCGAGCTGCGGGAGAACGCCGGCGAAGTGCAGGCCGCGCTCGCCCACGCGTTGCCGAAGCTTATCGGCTATGGCGACCTTGCGGGAGATCTGCAAGTGCAGACGAACTGGACCGACGGGTCCGATTCCATAGAAACGATGGCGCGTGCGGCGATGGCGCGCGGACTCAGCTATATAGCGGTAACGGATCATACGAAACGCCTCGCGATGGCCCATGGGCTCGATGCGGTGCGGATCCGGCAGCAATGGAAGGAGATCGATGCGGTGAACAAAAAATTAAAGGGAAGGTTCACAGTGCTCAAGGGGACGGAGTGCGATATTTTGAAGGACGGCACGCTCGATCTCCCTGATGAGGTGCTCGCGAAGCTCGATGTCGTGGGGGTCTCCGTCCATTCATTTTTCAATCTTTCAAAAAAGGAGCAGACCGCACGCGTGCTCCGTGCGATGGCAAATCCCCATGTGGACATCCTCTTCCATCCCACGGGCCGCATTCTCAACCGGAGGCCGCCCATTGAACTCGATATGGACGAAGTGATCGCGGCGGCGGCGCGGACGGGGACGGTGCTCGAGATCGACGCCTATCCGGACCGCAGCGATCTCAAGGATGAATATATCCGCATGTGCGTGGCGGCCGGCGTACGCATGGCGATCGATTCGGACGCGCATGCTCCCATGCATTTTTCCTATCTCGAATACGGCATCGCCCAGGCCCGACGGGGCTGGGCCGCGAAGGCGGATATCGTGAACACGCGTTCCCTGGAGAAGATGCGGGCATGCCTTAAAAAATAAGCGGGCCCGTGGTACAATACCCCCATGCCTCAGGGCCGCGAGAGCCGGGACGCCCACAAGACGGCGTCAGTCGGTGCCATTGAAGAAGCAAAACGCATCCCCACCAAAAAGCAGGTGGTGGCGGGGTTCGTGGTCTACAGAAAGACGACCGATGGGATAAAGTTCCTCCTCCTCTATCGCCGGGGGAACTATTGGAATTTTCCGAAAGGCCACTTCGAACCGGGAGAGCGGAGCATCGACACCGCCCTTCGTGAGCTCGAGGAAGAGACCGGGATCAAGAAAAACGAACTCCGTATCGCGCCGAACTTCCGCGCCTACGAACGGTTCTATTTCAAGATCGGCAATCAGGGGATCCATGACACCGTCATCCTTTTCCTCGCGGAAACCCATAAAGCCGAGATCGTCCTGCGTCCCCGCGAGCACAGCGGGTACGGCTGGTTCCTCTATCACGACGCCATGAATGTCATTGGGAAGAAATATGTGGATACGAAAAAAGTGCTCAAGCAGGCGAACGACTTCCTCCGTCCCCGCAGGAGACCGCAGGCTCAGGCCGTGCACGACCGGCAGGTTCAGGCGAAAAGACCTGCGCACAGGGAAGGCGGGAGAGGGAGGGAAAATAGCAAATAGCGCAAAAAGAAAAACACCGCATCTCCTTGGAGGGTGCGGTGTTTTTTTATGAGTCGTAGGCGGCTACTTCTTGATCGAGGCGACGACCTTCTTGAAGGCGTCGGGCTCATGCTCGGCGAGATCGGCGAGGATCTTGCGGTCGAGGGCGATGTTCGCTTTCTTGAGCGCGGCAATAAAGGTGCTGTAGCTCATGCCTTCCTCGCGGACCGCGGCATTGATCTTCACGTTCCAGAGCTGACGGTAGGTGCGCTTCTTTTCCTTACGGCCGCGGAATGCATGGGCGCCGGCGTGGAGGAGGGCCTCCTTGGCGTAGCGCTCTTTTGATTTGCGGCCCCATTTGAATCCCTTGGTCCGCTTGAGAACTTTGGCGCGACGTTTATTGGCGATGGTACCCCGTTTTACTCTCGGCATGGTTTCTGGTGGTGATTAGTGCGACGAATGACTGGTTGGTCGTGTCGGAGTCACGATGAATTACAGGCGATTAATAGTTGAGAAGTTTTTTCATCGGAAGATCGAGCGACTTCGTCTTGCGGGAATTGCGGTTCGTTTTCTTGTGTTTGCGCGTCTTGAAATGGTCGATCGCCATGGGGCGGCGAACAACCTTGCCGTTCTTCGTGATCTTGATGCGCTTGGTGAGGCTTTTGCTGGGCATGGATTTCGTTGGAGCGCTTCACCTATTAAGGGGGAACGCTCACCGCTCAATGAAACCGATGATATCACAAGGGGAAAATATTTGCAAATCTTCCGTGCGTCGCGGGGAAGGGTCCACAGAGCCTCATGGCATATGGAATGACCCTATTTCTTGGCGATCTGGACGGCGGGGCCGTTGCCCAGGAACCGTGGCTGGTTCAGCATGCGATATTCCATGGGGAGCAACTTGAGGAATTCGTGGAGTTTTTCCATAGCAAAGTCTCTATTGCGTTTCTCTCGTCCGCGGAGACGCATGGTAACCTCCACGGGGTGCCCCTGGGCAAAGAATTTTTCCACCTGGCGCACGCGTACCATGAGATCGTTTTCTGCGGCGCGCGCGCTGATCTGCACCGTCTTCATGGCGGTGCCTTTCTGGGCGAGACGCTCCTTTTTGATGCGCTTATCCTCCTCGTAGCGGAACTTGTCGTAGTTCATGAGGCGCACGACCGGTGGGTGGGCGGCGGCGGAAATTTCAATGAGATCCACGCCGTCGTCGGGGCGGGCAAGGCGCAGCGCGTCCTCGCGGGACATGATCCCGAGATTCGCGCCGTCCTCCCCGATGACGCGGAGTTCCGATGCGGTTATTTGGTTGTTGATGCGAGGCTTAGGTATGGCAGTAAAAAACGTTATAGGCGAACCAATGGCATATATCGCATCCATTGTAGCAAGTATGGTAGAATTATTCAAAAGGACCATGGACGACGCATCGATCGCCAACCCTTCCGCCCCATCCACCCCCTCCCCAGTCGCTCCCAAGGAGGATTACCGTACGCTCGGAAAAAAGACCCTATGGATCTTCGTCTTGGAGCGCATGCATACCGCGGGACTGTTCCTTCTTCTCGCAGTCGTGCTGCTTATTGTGGGGACCCAGCCGTCGCTCGTAAAAACACCCCTCGGCGATCTTGCTCGCCTCGCGCTCCTCGGCGCCGGCATCGCCGCCATTCTCTTTTTGGTCGCGTTCGGGCTGACATTCCTTATCGCATGGCTTGTCTATACGAATTATCGTTTCGCGCTGGGGGAGAATTCCCTGAAGATCAAACGGGGTATTATCGGGAAGGAGGAGATGGCAATCCCGTATCGCCAGATCCAGGATGTGGATATCAATCGGGATCTCTCGTTCCGTGTGTGGGGGCTCTCAAAGCTCATTATCCTGACGGCCGGACGGGAAGACGTGGGCGCGGAGCGGCGTGGCAGTGAGGGGGATGAGAGCGAGGGATATCTTCCGGCGCTCGATAAGGACCTTGCGGAATGGTTGCAGCATGAGCTCCTTTCTCGTGCGAACGTGCAGAAGGTGGTGGAGGAAGAGCGCTAGGCCCGCATGCGGTGCCTCCATCGCCGATGCGCCAACGCGTTGTGGGCCTAAAAAATGCCGCTCTCCGGAAAGAGTGGCATTGTTATCTTCGTATGCGGGGTCCTCGCCTTGCGATTATCGTGCGGCGCAGCAGGCGCACCGGCGGTTCGTGAGCGCCGCAATGCCCGCGATCACAATGAGGAGCGGCCACGTGACATTCACAAACCCCCAGGTGAGCACGCCGATCTCGGCGAAGAAGAATTCAAGGCCGAGGATGATCGCAAGGACGGGAACGACCGCGTGGTGCGCGCAGCGGCAGGCAGCGCCCGCCGGTGCAGCGGCCTCGTGATGCTCATCGTGGTGCGGAGCGTTCTCTTCGTGAAGAGGATGATCCATGAAAATGGAGTATAAAGCGTTAAAGGGGATGGTCCGGAGACCAACGAAATAGCGTCGACCTTTCTCGTGCTTTCAGTATACCACCACGCGGGCGTCATTGCATGGAATGAAAAAATGTAGTATAATTGCGGAGCAATTCCAAGAGAGAATACGTTCTTTGATAAGGGATTTGCATACATATTGGGGACGCACCGGCTTCGATAATGATCTTCCATGGGCTTGCGGGCCGATGGCGGCGACGTAATTGCCGCACAATCTATACTGCCAACTCCAAAGTTGCAGCGCCGAGCTTCGCATTCGCCTAGTTCGGGATCGGCCAGTTCGGGTCTCTTGAGCTGATACCGGTCTTATATAAGGAGACTGGCGTTGCGCAGACGGTCCTATGCGCAGCGCGAGACTATAGGACCATTTCCGCCTAACTCGTTTAGACTACGCCCGTAGACGGTCCATCGGCATCATCATTACACGGCGGTTCGACTCCGCCCGTCTCCACATGCCCGGAATCGAACTTCAAAAGATTTCGATTTTTGTTATGAATATTGGATTATTTTGAGTTTGCCAAAATCGGCCGATTTCCCAGAAAAGAGGGAAGAGACGGACGGATGGCAAACTAAGAAGCCGCTCCCCGCCGCAATAGGATTGTGAAGTATTGACTAAATATAATCTAAATGTTACTATCTATTTAGTAGATTTAGAACGCGGTGCGTTCAATCTCATCCCTAATCGGAGAAGGTTATGATTCTGAAACTTCAGCTTACTCGCGAACAATTCGCATCTCTCGCGGATTTCGTTGCCAGTGATGCGAATCAAGATGAGAGTTTGAGATCGTTGTGGGGTGAAGGCGAGTCTCCCCGAGATGTATATTTTGAGAGATTCGGCGAGGGGGCGAGCGGCTTCGCAACCATCCTCAAGGCAACCTCCGTGGAACCCCACTCAAAGAGTACGCCTGCTTGGTGGATTCACGACGGAATGGATGTCACGCTCGCGGTCTCCGAATCGTTTAGGGCGGGCGATTCAATCGAGCAACGTTTCTATTTCACCCCTTTCTCATACCTCTCTAAACTGTTTGTGACCCTGGATCTCTTTCACAAAGGAGGGAAGGTTAAAGAGGCCGGAGAGGATGGGGGTGAGGCAAGGGCTCGAGAGTACGAAAAAGTTGTCGCCGATCTGCAGGGGAAGGAGTATCTTACCTTTGAAGAGCAGCGACGGCTCGAGCGGGGGCAAAGATTCCTTGCAAACCACAAGAACCCCGCCAAAGAATCCAAAGCTACGTAGTTCTGCGGTATTTCTAGTCCATGTGGACTACGGGTCGCCTCAAATGCGACCCTTTTCTTTTAAAATAGCTTTAACCAAATCTGCCCCCGTGTCTCCGCCATCGGGTCGATACCGCCATTATCTTCCCCGCAATATAGAATTCTTTCGCCAGAGTTTGCTACCTGTCCCGATCAGCTCCACATCGAGCATTTATTGACTTTAAGGCAATTTAAATGGTATAATAATCCCAGCATGCGCGAAGAAGATGCGCAGGCGGGAAGGGGCGGATATGGGCATCATCATGTTATGTAGTATCCTGCTCGCTGCGCTCGCGTTGTGCGGGGTAGCCTTCAGGAGGCATCGCCGCCGCAGTGCGCGACGGTATGTCGCGCAACGGTGGAATCACGCTGTTGCAGCCGCGAGGTCGCTCGAACGGGTGATCTGGCACCCCGATGCAAAAAAGGGTGCGCAAGACGCCTTTCTCTCCATTAAAGGCGACCTTTCGCAGTTCTCGGATTTTTTGCAAAATCCGCAGCGCATCGATTGGGTTGCGAGAAGAACGCTGCTCGTAGCCATCGAGAGGCGCCTTTCCCGGGTGGAGTGGGCAACGCGGAGGGAGATCGTATACGCGGAGAAGGCGCGGCGCGAAGGGCCGGCGCTCCTCGCCGAGATCCCCGCGCTCCTCGCGGCGACCGCGCGGACGCTCTCCGAGGGAAACAATTCCTGGTCCGCCATGCGCAGGTTCAATCGCGCCCGCGCGCAATGGGCCGACGCGGAGATCAAGCTAAGTCTTGGCATCCGCGACTGGAAAATACTGTATCCGCTGCTTGCGGATATACGCTTCGGCTGCATGGCGGCGGCCGAGGTGCATCGGAGCGCAAATCACATCTACAGGCGGGGGGCCTTCGAGGAAAAGCTTTGTTCGCTCCCTCGCATCGAAAATCCTCCCGGCAGAGAGAGGCTTCGATAATGTGCCGCGCATCGGGCCGGAAGAGATTCCGGCCCTTTTTATTGTTTGGATATGGCACCGGGTCTCTTGCGCGGAGGTGCTTTGTGCGGTATGCAATAAGAAGAACGTCCGGCGATCCATTGCCGAAGGAGGATGTATGCAACACGATCCCGCAACGAAGGTGCTCGAGGATTTTTTTACGCCACGGGTAGCGTGGGCGTTCAGGCCCACAGTCGCATTGCACAGCAATGACCTTCAGGCATATGTTGTCGGCGTGCTGGTCGAGTTCTCGGCGGCGAAGAGAATGCGGAAGATCTGTAATAGTGAAGGGAGGCCGTTTTCCGAGGTGACCGATCTCCTCGAGGAATCCGATCCCGTCTTTGGGAGTGCGCCATCGTTCGATCGCGAATGGGTCGTGCGGAAGCATCTCGGGGACTTCACGCTTTTCATTCTGGGGATGTTCCCGCGCGGTGCGGCAAATTTTCATCGCCTGCCCCCGGTGCGCGCGCTCGGCGATCGCGCCGATCTTGCCGCACTGGGGAAAGAAAGCTATCGCGTTGCTGCCGCGTTCGATCAATGCGAATACAAGGAGTCGGCGCCGCTCTTCCGTGCGCTCAGCCAGCGGTTCGAACTCTGCGTGGAACGGCTTCACGAGGTGGCGCGCGAGGTCCATCTTCAGTGAGGCGACATCACCCCTGCCGACAGCGTGTCCGGCAGGGGTTTTTTATTGCACGCGCAGCGCGGGATTGCGGCAAACTATATTGACGCCTGCTGCGGGGGCAGGCTATGCTGAGCGCAGCATCCTTCGGCAGGAACGGGATGACTTCCGTTACGGAAAGGGGATCCATGCTCTATCCCATATGCGCATTATTCCTCGTCCAATTGTCCATTGTGGTTCATGAACTTGGGCATGCGCTCGCCATGCGGGCAAAGGGGGTGGAAATCAAAGAGATCGGCCTGGGAATTCCCCTCACGCACATTCCCGTGTTCAGGCGTTCTTACAAAGGGATCGCCTTCGTGCTGTCGCCGATCTTCGCAGGGGGGTATGTACGGATCACTCCTCGGGGACGCGCGCAAAAAAGGACCCTCGGGTATGCCGATCAAGCGCTGATCGGCGGCGCGGGGGTCATGGCGAACATATTTTTTGCGATAGCCATTCTCATGGGGGAGGCCATCCCCGGCATCATGCGGCTCAGCGGGCGTGCGATGGAGATGGCGGCGATATTCTTTGCCGTGGCAGGCGCGCTCTGGGTCTTTCGGTCGATATTTTGCTCGTATCTCGTTCCCTTATTGGGCGCGATGGAGCTCGTATGGGCCGTCGTTCTCGCGGCGCGTCAGGGGAGATTGGGCCTCGAAGGACCCATTGCGATCGGTCATTCGGCGATCGTGCACGCACCATCGCTCTCGGGAGCCTTTATGTTCGGGGGAGCGACATCGCTTCTGCTCGCGGCGACGAACATGATCCCCATTCCTCCGATCGACGGAGGCAACATCCTGATGGCGTTGGTCCAAAAGAAGATCCCCCAGTGGGAGGAGCGATTCATGGTGGCAGGGGTGAGCGTGGTCATCACCTTGGTGTTCATCGCATCACTCCACGATATCGGAGGGCTTTTTCATTCCGCCTGGTAGCGGCGGCATGAAGGCCCATGGGGGCGTCATGGGATATACGGATCCCGTCGCGCTGCGGGGCGGCTCTCAAAGGAGTCGCCCCTTTTTTATGGATCACTCTGCGCGCGCGAACGCCGCGCGGCATGCGGATTTAGTATGCCCGGGGTGCGGTCGGCGGCTCTTCGTCGACCCGATGGATATAGAGCGCACCGCGGTAGAATGCGTTATGTTCGAGCGCGGATTCCGCGCGACTGCCGATGCCTTCGTGGAGGAATAACATACCGAACGTGAATACGACGGCGATAATGCCGATGATGATCCACCATGCCCGCCACCGATACCCTTCTTTGATATGGCGGAGATTGAGGAACGCAAGCACCATGAATATGACGGTCGAGACGATCCAGAGGATGGACGCGCCGCGGAAGAGGAGCATGAGGGAGGTGAAATCGAATGCGTGGCCGACGCCGAGGCCTCGCTCAAGGACGGCTTCCTCGATGCTGAACGACAGCGCGCCGAAGAATATGGTGGCGGCAAGCGCGGTGAGGACCGAAGCGTTTCGTATGAGGAAATACCACCGTGGCCGATGGGTGATGTGGCGCTCGTGGATCTCTTTTAATATTTTTTCGCTTTCTTGCGGCATGGTGGTATCGATTATGATCGGGACGCGGCCTTTTTAAGTTCTGCGGCAAGGAGGCGCTTTGCGCGCGTGATGAGCGACGAGACGCTCCCTTGAGGCTTTCGGAGAATATCCGAGATTTCGCCGTAACTTTTATCCTCGAAATACCGAAGCACAAGGACTTCTTTATATTTGGCATCGAGCCGATCGACGGCGGCGCGGACGGATGCACTGTCCATCTTCCGGTGGAGATCGGTTTCGACGTCGACGTCGGAAGCGAGTGCTTCGAGTTTGTCGTCCTCCCATGGCATCGATGATCGCGCGGCGGTGCGGCGCACGTGACTCACCGCTTCGTTGTGCGCGATGCGATAGATCCACGAGGAGAATTTAAGGCCGGTATCGAAGTCATTGAGGTTCCGATACGCGTTGATGAACGTGGTTTGCACGATATCCTCGGCGTCGTCGGCGCTGCAGTTGATGAAGCGCATGACGTAGCGTCGCAGTTTCGCTGCATAGCGTTCAACGAGGACCGCAAAGGAACGATCGTCCTCGAGCGCAAGGGGAACGAGCGCCTCGTCGGCATCCTCGATGTGCGGTTGTGCGAGGGCGTTATCGTCGTAGGTCATATAGGCAAAGCGTTGCATTGAGCCGGAGGATGGCATTGATCGCATTAATCATAGTACAGCGCGCAGGGAATGGAAATATACGATGCACGAAAATCGCAACGTATGACGTATAAAAGAAAAAGCGCAATTCTACGCATGAAAAAATTCCTCCTTTCCCTGGGGCTCGTGGTAGCCTCGGGATTCTATATGGTCGTTGCGGGCAAGGGTTCGGCCGCCGGAACATCCGTTATCGCACAGAACACCACCGCCTCGTCGTCGGGCGGTGCGTCAGGGACTTCGCAATCGTCCGGAACGTCGGCGGCTTCTCCTTCGGGGAGCGGCGGCACGGGCGGTAACGCCAATGCGGCGTCTTCGGGAAATGCCGGCGGCGCAACCACGCAAGCATCGACCCAGGCGGCGCAATCGACGGGACAGTATAAGAACGGTACCTACACCGGAGGATCGGTGAATGTCTATTACGGCAATGTCCAGGTGGCCGCGGTCATAAGCGGAGGAAAGCTTACCAATATAAAAATTCTCCAGTATCCGAATACTCACGCGGCGTCGGTCTATATTAACCAGCAGGCAATGCCGTACCTTATCCAAGAAGCCCTTTCCGCGCAGAGTGCGAGCGTGAACCTCATTTCGGGCGCGACCTTCACGAGCGAAGGGTTCCAGCAGTCGCTCGCCTCCGCCCTTACGCAGGCAAAAGCATAACGATACGATGCCGAAGTGGATCGATGACATCTTGAATCGGACGACGATGTATCGCCTGGTACTCTATTATCTCGGCGCGCTCCTCGGGGCGGCGTTCATCTTCAGCTTCTTTGGCGCATTGCCGTTCGGTCCCGCGGCACTCGTATTCTCCGCGTCGCTCATCATGGCCGTATCCATGGCGGCGAATTGGGTTTTCGCAAAGATATTCGATGCGGTTACGAATGTCGAATCGGTTTATATCACGGCGTTCATTCTTGCGCTCATTATTCCTCCCGCGACCATCGGCAATGCCGGGGATATCGGATTTATCGTGTTCGCGTCGATTTGGGCGATGGCGTCGAAGTACCTTTTTGCCATCGGCAAGCGGCACCTTTTCAATCCTGCGGCATTCGGCGTGGCGCTGTCCGCGCTCCTTATCGGGCATGCCGCCACATGGTGGATTGGCGGGAATTTTGCGCTTCTCCCGTTCGTCCTTGCGGGCGGCGTTCTGATCGTTCGGAAAATCCAGCGCACCGATCTCGTGGTGAGTTTCGGCGTGATGGCGCTTGTAACGGGGGCCCTCACCGCAGGTGCCGGCAATGCGGGAACCGCGATCGTGCAGACGGTCGCCCATTCGGCGCTTTTCTTCTTCGCATTCGTTATGCTCACGGAACCGCTCACGACTCCGCCGAACCGTCCGCTGCGAATCGCCTACGGCGCCATTGTGGGATTTCTCTTCGCGCCGAACATCCACATCGGATCGTTCTATCTCTCGCCGGAGATCGCGCTGCTTATCGGTAACGTATTTTCCTATCTTGTAAGCCCCAAAGGACGCTACATGCTCACCTTGAAGCGCGTCGAAGAGGTCGCGCGCGATGCCTATGAATTCGTGTTTTCTTCCGACAGGCCTTTTTCCTTCGCGCCCGGCCAATATATGGAGTGGACGCTCGCGCACGAAGGTCCGGATACCCGCGGCAATCGGAGATATTTCACGCTTGCGTCGGCGCCCACCGAAAAAACGGTGCGCCTCGGCGTAAAATTTTATCCGAAGGCGAGCACATTCAAGCAGGCCTTGGCCGCCATGAAGAAAGGGGAGCGCATATCTGCGTCGCATATTGCGGGAGGGTTCGTGCTTCCGAGGAATAAGAATAAAAAGCTCGTATTTATCGCGGGCGGCATCGGCATCACGCCGTTCCGCAGCATGATCCGTTATCTTCTCGACAAGAGCGAGTCGCGCGACATCGTCATGTTGTATTCGAACAAGGCCGCGGAGGATATTGCCTATGCGGATATTCTCGATCGCGCCCATACCGAGCTCGGTATCCGTACGATCTATGCCGTGACGGAAGGGGGTGGGTCGTCGGATGTCTACGCCGGCAAGATCGATGCGGGCCTCATCAAAAGAGAGGTTCCCGATTATAAGGATCGCACATTCTACCTCTCCGGTCCGCATGCGATGGTTGCCTCGTTTGAAAAAACATTGAGGGATATGGGGGTGCCGCGATACAGAATCAGGAGCGATTTCTTCCCGGGATTCGCATGATACAATTGAGGGCATGGATCGATTCGGCGATAATTGGCTTTTTGCGATCAATGCGTTTCTGATAGGAGGGCTTATCGCGGCCACGCCATTTGTGCGGCACGCAGGCGTCGGAACCGGTCCCGGCGCGGGAGGGGTCCAAGGAGCGGGTGCTGCCGCCTCTGCGGCATCCGGATCTCTGTCCGGCACGCCTGCTTCGGCGGCCTCATCCATGGCTACGTCCCGGTCGGGGGCGTCATCGGTATCGTCATCGAGCAGTGCATTACCGCCTCCCCCGATCATACATCGCGGCGGAGGCGATGGTAGCGAAGGAGGGGGCGGAGGCGGCGATAATTGATGCGGGAGCGTGAACGATACGGGCTTCGGAATATTTCATATATGCAGAGGTAAAGGAAAGGACCGAGCGGTGGCTCGGTCCTTTTGGTGATGGGGGATGGGATCATGCGGGCTGCGGAAGAGGGGAGGCCCCTTCGCTGCCGGCAATGTCGTCCTGAACGCGATCGCGCGTCAGTTGGCGCAGCTTGTTTTCTGCCTGACGCCTTAGCCGCGTGGTCGGGATCGGCAGTTCCATGAGCTGCAAGACCGCCTGGGGGCTTGCAGCTGCCCGAAGGTGGTTCCCGAAATGGGAGATGTACCGATGCCGAGTGCTACTGTTGCTGCTGTCGTCGGCTTCTTTGTGCAGCAGATCAAGAAACGAAATCTGCTGCTGGGTGAAAACATCAGTGGGAAGCAGCTGCCTCCCGCGCTTGCTTTGCACAACGCTCACGTGATTCCTCCCTGGGTGACGCTACCCTTTATAATACCCAACATAGGGAAAGTGTCAATACTCTTTCTTCCGCAATAGCGCTTTTGGGTGCTAGAGCATGGCGAACATCGCGATCGCGGCGGCGCCCATGATGGCGAACGTCGCCCATACGAAACCATTCGAGAGCCATCCGCTCTTGTGCTCGCCCATGATGCGTTCGTCCCCTGCGATCTTTCCTATAACGAAAATGAGCGGTACCGCGGCCACGCCGTTCGCGACGGCGGCGAACACGAGCGCCTTGACGGGATCGATGCCGATGAAGTTGATGATGAGGCCGATGAGCGTGGCGATCGTGATCACGCCGTAGAACCCATGGGCGCGTTTGAATTTGAGATTGAGCCCTTCCCTCCAGTTCATGGCCTCCGCGATGGCATACGATGCGGATGCCGAAAGGACGGGAACGGCGAGGAGGCCGAGGCCAAGGATGCCCGTGGCAAAGAGCATCTTGGCGATGAGGCCGGCGTGGGGGAAGGTGCTCACGAGCGGTTCGAGCGCCCGCGCGGCATCGGCGGAGGTGCCGATGTTCGTCACACCATGCGCGTGGAGTACGGTGGCGCCGACCACGATGATCGACCACGTGGCGATCTCCGAGGAGAGCATCCCGGTGAAGTTATCGATCCGCAGCTTCCTCATGAAGCGCTTCGTGATATGCGGCGGCGCGCCGTCCTTTTTGAGCACGCGATGCATTTCCTCCTCTTCGATCTCCTCGGACGCTTCCCAGAAGAACATATAAGGGGAGATGGTGGTGCCGAACACGCCCGTGATGATAAAAAGGAAGGCGAAGTTGAGCTGGAGGTGGGGAACGAACGTGGCGCGGAGGAGCGTCATCCAGGGCTGCGCGACAAGGAGCACGGTGAGCGGATAGGCGAGCAGCGCGAGCGCAAGCCATTTAAGGATGCGCGCATAACGTTTATAGGGGAGGAATATTTCAAAGAGGAGAATGGCGGCGGTAAAGATGAGCGTGAAGACGGCGAAGGGAACGCCGGGGACGATGAGGTTCGCTGCCGCGGCCATGGCCCCGAGATCGGCGCCGATGTTGATCGTGTTCGCGACGAGGACGAGCGCGATCACGCCGAAGAGGATCTCTTTCCGGTAGTGTTGCTTGACGACGGCGGCGATGCCTTTGCCCGTGACAGCGCCGATACGCGCCGCCGCCTCCTGGACCGCGGTCATGAAGGGAAGCAAAAATGCGGCGGTCCAAAGTTGGCCGTACCCGAATTGGGCGCCTGTCTGGGAATAGGTGGCGATGCCGGAAGGATCGTCGTCGGCGGCGCCGGTGATCACGCCGGGCCCCGCGATGCCGAGCAGCTTTTTGGTTCTGCGGCCGAATCTCATGATGGTGTGCGGGATATACCATCAGTATACCGGGAAACGGGGAGGATAGACATCCTTTTCGCCGCGCTATGCGGCCTGTGGGCATATGCTACAATGAAGCTATGAATACTTACCTTGGGGTGTTCGGGGGAAGCGGGTCGGTGTTTGGGGGTCCGCTGGGGCAGCTTATGCTCGTGTGCATCGTGGCGTGGTCGCTCGTATGGAAAGGGCTTGCCCTGTGGCGCGCCGCGCGGGAGGAAAGCAAATGGTGGTTCGTCGTGCTGCTTGTGGTGAACACGCTCGGCATCCTTGAGATCCTCTACTTCTTCGTGTTCAGCAGGACCGCGCGCGAAGGCCGCGCCGCGCAGAAGGCAGCCCATGTTACCCCGCCGTCCGAGGGCGCCGCAGGACCGCACGCGTGACCCGTCGAAAGAAATGAAGCGCGAACACGCGGAAAATTATTTTTTCCTCATCACGACCATCGTTGTCGCGGTGCTCGTGGCGCTCATCTTTTGGCCCGAGCTCGATGCGATCGTGCTCGGCATTACGTTTGCGGTGCTGTTCCTCCCGCTCTATAACCGGATGATCAAGGGCAGGCCGCGCAGCCGCACGCCCGCGGCGCTCCTTATCGTGCTTCTTGCGGCAGCGATCGTGTTCGCGCCGCTCGCGTTTATCGGTCTGCAGCTTTTCGGCGAAGCCTCATCGCTTTATGCAAAAGTATCTTCGGGCGGCGGGATGGCATCGCTGCAAGCATTCGATGGGCGGTTCGCGGCGGCCTATCCCGCGCTTTCCGCAAACATCAATAGCTATCTCCAACAGTTCTTCGGGTGGGTGGCGACGAATGTCGGCGGACTGTTCTCGGGAGTCGCGGCGGCGCTCTTCGCGGTCCTCCTCTCCCTTTTCGCGCTCTACTATTTCCTGCGTGACGGCGAACGTTTGCGCGGTGCAGCGATAGAACGCCTGCCGCTTCCCAAGGAGGACGCCGAACGCCTCCTCGCGCGCCTCCATGAGATCATGGGCGCCATCGTGCGGGGGACGCTTCTTATGGCCGTATTCTATGGCCTTGCGGGCGGCATCGACTTTTTCATCTTCGGACTGCCGAACGGCGCATTCTGGGGCGCGGTCATGGCGTTTCTTTCGTTCATCCCGGTGTTCGGAATGTATCTTGTCATCATTCCGGGCGCGATCGTGCTCGCGCTCGGCCATCACTACCTCGCCGCAATAGGACTCTTTGTGTGGATCGGCGCGGTCGGTGTGCTGTATGAGAATTTTCTTCGTCCGAATCTCATCGGCCACAAGGTGCACATCCATCCGCTCCTTGTGCTCTTCAGCGTGATCGGCGGCCTCTCCATGTTCGGCCCGCTCGGTATCCTCCTCGGCCCGCTCGCGCTCGGCGTGCTGCTCGCACTCCTCGACATCTACCCGGTCCTCCGGAACGGGCATTAAAAAACGGCCCAAGGGCCGTTTTTTAATGTGTCAGTCGTTCGAGATCGCGCTGTGCTTTTTGACCTCGGTCACCTTGTTCTTGTCATCCACAAAGACGACGACGGGGTTTAATTCCTTGAGCTCTTCAGGGGCGATCCATGCTTCTGCGAGCACGATGATCTTATCGCCAGGTTGAAAATGTCGCGCGGGCGGTCCATTGAGGCAGATATCACCCTGGCCCCGGGGTCCCGGCATGATGTAGGTCTGCCAGAAGACGCCATTGGAGACGTTCGTAATGTTCACGTATTGATAGGGGCGCATACCCGCCTTTTCGACGAGGTCCTCGTCGATCGTGATGGAGCCCACATAATTGAGATCGGCCTGGGTCACCGTTGCGCGATGGATTTTTGACATGCAGACGCGTATAAGCATGCCTCTATTGTAGCTTTTGCTCATGAAAATGCAACGTAGGAGCCGATGCATGCGACGCCATCACATGCTACAATCGGGATATGGAAAAACCCTTGGAATATTCGGAAATGAAAGGAGCTACGGGACTCATGATCTTCTATCGTCCGGAAAAGGACGGGTCGGTCGTGGTGCGGGCTGCGGGAGACGGTGATGATGCAGGGATCGAAGCTTCGTTCACCCCCGATCGCCTCGACGAGGCGCACATCCTTTGGATGGAGGCGACGGAACTCTTGCGCTCGCGCGCGAAGATGGGCCAGTCGCCCGCGATCATCCGCGCAGCCGTCGAAAAGCTCTTTGCGCTCTTCCGCGGTGAGAAGGTCTCGTTCGATGACGACAAAGTGGCGCTCAAGGAGCGCGCGCCGTCCAGCGACTTTGTGGCGAATCCCGGCAAGCAGATTGATATAAACGTGGACGGCGTGATCTACGAACGGCTCCCCGTGAAGACCCGCGTCATCACGATGGCGGACAAGGACATCCTTCCGATCATGGAGGAATACGTGAAGCCGTATATAAAGGAGGGCGACGTGGTGTACGTGAGCGAGAAGGCGCTCACGATCACGCAGGGTAAGATTGTGGATATGAGCGAGGTGAAGCCGACGGCGCTCGCGCGGTTCCTTGCGCGGAACGTGGGCAACGCCTATGGCACAAGCGACTTCCACGGCTTCGGCCATGGCACCGCGATCGCGATGGAAGCGTTCATAAGCGAGGCGGGCTACGCGCGCGCAGTGCTCGCGGCCGCCGTCTCGGCCGTCACGCGCCCGTTCGGCGTGAAGGGCATGTTCTACCGCATCTGCGGCAAGCGGGCCAAATCCGTCGACTGCCCGATGTCGTTCCTCATCCTCGAGTACGCGCACTCCGTGAAACTTGCGCCGGACGACGCGACGGGCAACGCGAAGCGCCTTGCGAAAGCGCTCAGTGAAGGCATGACGGGCGCGGGCGTGGATGTCGTGATCCTCGACGCGAACTATCGCGGCGCGTTTTCCCTCGGCACATCGAACCGGGGCATCGGCGAGAAGTTCATCGGTGCATTGTTCCGCGATAATCCGCTCGGCCAGTCCGATGAAATGACGCCGTTCTGCATCGTGCGGAAGAAGGAGTCCGGGACGGCGCGCGTTGCTTGACCTTGGGGAACATAAGGAGCAGAATGCAGGCAGCAGAAAACGCAGAAAATTCAAATCCGAGAGGTTCTATGATCAATAATCCCCTAAACGTATATGGCTCTCCCCGGGACTTCACCGATCCCTTTATGCGGGAATACGCCCCGCTTGTGAATGTGACCGATGATCTCCAGTGGTTTCCCCGCGAAGCAAAGGTGAGCGTGTGGGTAAAAGTGATGACCGTGCCGCCCATCTACAGCATAAAATGGTACATGGCATGGAATATCATTTCCCGGGCGGCAACGCGCGGAGACTTGGCTGGGAAGACGGTCGGTGTCATTGCGTCCTCGGGCAATACTGCGTCGGCGGTCGCACGCATCGGAAGATTCCACGGCCTTATGCACCTCGTAGCCGTCGTGCCGTCGGATATTCCGGATGCGAAAGTTGCGCAGCTGGAGTTCGACGGAGTAAGGGTTATCCGCTATCCCGAAACGCCGGGAGATACGTGCATCGACCACGCGGAAAAACTGGCGAAGAAGTACCATTGGTTCAATATCCCGCAGTATGAGGACGAGAACAATTGGAAGGGCCAGATGTTCATCGGCTCCCAGATCTGGGAACAGACGCAAGGGCGCGTCACGGTCGCCGCCGTCGGCATGGGCACTATGGGCACGATCCGCGGACTCCGCGAATCACTCCCTCCGTCCGTGGCGGTAGTGGGGGGAAAGCTCGCGGAAGGCAATCCCGTGCCGGGTCTCCGTTCGGAGAGTCGCCTCCAGCCCCACTTCAGTCGGGAAGGATTCATCGAGTTGGAAGTGGAGAGAGTGGCGTCGTACGAGATGGGGAAGGCGGCAAGCGCGGCGGTTCCCGCATTCGGACCGAGCACCGGTTCGGGCATGGTCGCGGCCAAGCGCTTCATCGAGAAGTGCATCGCCGACGGCACCGATCGCGATATCAGGAACAAAGAGGGAGAGATCGTGTGCGTATTCCTCGGATGCGATCTCGCGATCCTCTATACCGAACGGTATACGGGAGCGCTCGATCCCAAGTTCTTCTCTTCGAAGATCCCCGGACTCGACGATTAAAAGCAATAGTACCGCAGGCGATCGTGCATGGTGCACGGACAGCCTGCGGTTTTTCTTATTCTCGGAAATGTAGTACCATTGCCCTATGGCTAATACTTCAAGCAGTAAGACCACCGCCTGGTTTGTGGTGGGACTCATAGTACTTGTGACGGTCGTGGTGATCGTGGCCGGCGCAATGTCGTCCGGTTCGAACGCGAGCTCCTCGTCCGCAAATACGGGATTCGTGGCGACAACGGCCGCGGCGATCACGCCCACCGACCATGTGATCGGCAATCCGAACGCGAAAGTGTCGCTCATCGAATACGGCGACTTCGAATGCCCCGCATGCGGCGCCTATGAGCCGCTCGTGCAGCAGCTCATCAACAACTTCAGCAGCACGGTGAAATTCGTGTTCCGCAATTATCCGCTTACGAGCATCCATCCGTTTGCGATGGTGGGCGCCGAGGCGGCGGAGGCGGCCGGCATGATGGGCGGTCCCGCCAAGTATTGGGCGATGCATAACCTTCTCTATGCGAAGCAAACGGAATGGTCCACGAACGGCAACCTTACGCCCGCCGAGGTCACGTCGCAGTACCTCAACGGGTATGCGCAGTCGCTCGGACTGAACGTGACGACGTTCGATGCCGACATGAATTCCGCGCAGGTCGCGAACAAGATCCAGGCCGACATTACGACCGGCAATGCGGCCCAGATAAACCACACACCGACGTTCTTCGTGAATCTCGAGCAGATCCCGAATCCCACGAGCTATGCGCAGTTCCAGACCGTGCTTGAACAGGCGCTCGCTTCGTCGAGTGCGTCGTCGGCATCGGCCTCGAGCGGCACATCGTCGAGCGCCGTGCCGGTGAGCGTGACGGTCGTACCGGGAGCGTCATCGACGATCACCGTTACCTCGACCGCGAAGTAGATACCGCGAGGATCGCGAAGCGTAAAAACACCCCTCATCCGGGGTGTTTTTTTTATTTTCCGTCTTATGGAAAGAGCGAGGCGTCTATGAATGACGAGGAGCTATTCCGCATCGCGCATTTCACGGCGGTGGGCGCGCGCTTTGAGCGATTCCCGTTTGTCGGATTTCCGCTTGCTGCGCCCTATGCCGATCTCGAGCTTGATGAGGCGATGGGCGAGATAGGCCTTGAGGGGAATGGCATGCATGCTTTTGTCGCGAAGGATGCCGTCGAGCCGCGCGATCTCCGCACGGGAAAGGAGAAGTCGCCGCGCGCGGTCCTCCTCGTATTCCGGAGGGGTGTTCTTGGGCTGATAAGGCGGGATATGCGCATTCACGAGCCATGCTTCTCTGCCGCGCACACGCACGTGCGATCCGGCGATCTGGAAAGCGCCGCCGCGCGCGCTTTTCACCTCGAAGCCGGCGAGTGCGATGCCCGCTTCAAAGGACTCTTTTATTTCATAGTCGAAGCGCGCGCGGCGATTCTCAGCGATGAGGGATGACGGTTCCATATGGTTTCATTATATATGAGAAAAGCCCTTACGGCGGGGCTTTTAATTGTGGTGAGGATGGTTTTACGGTATCCTTTCCTTGAAAGGAGCGTAAAAAAAGGGAGCAGCGGGGACAAGGCGGGGCCTAAGGTGTGCCAGTCGGGCCCGGAATCGTCTTGCGGAAGGAACGGATCCGCTGCTCATCAAAACCATAGAATAAAACATTACGTTTGTCCATTTTACGCATGATGATCATAGAGGCGATACAGGAGATTGTGGCCAAGGCGCTTGGAGGCGATACGGCCGACGTTACGGTTCCCGAAGGGGATCCCGTGAAGTTCGGCCATTTTTCCACGAACGTCGCATTGCGGCGCGCAAAGGCGGAAGGGAAAACACCCATGGAATTTGCGGCGGCCCTTGCCGAGAAGATCGCGCACGCGGCACCCGGAGGATTCTTTGAAAAGGTGGAGGCGGCCGCGCCGGGATTCGTGAACATGTGGGTGAGCGCCGATGCGTGGCGCGCCGCGCTCGGACGCATGGTCACCGCGGAAAGGGGCGCGCCGGACGGCGCCGGTTTCGGAGGGAGGCCCATGGCGGGCAAGGTGATCATGGTGGAATATACCGATCCCAATCCGTTCAAGTTGTTTCATATCGGCCATCTTATGTCGAACGTGATCGGAGAATCCTTCGTGCGCCTTTATGAAGCGCAGGGGGCGAAGGTGATCCGCGCGAATTATCAGGGCGACATCGGTCTCCATGTGGCGAAGGCGGTATGGGGAATGGCGAAGCTCGCTGCGAATATGCCGAAGGAGCGCGACGCCATCGATCTCAAAATGGCGTTCCTCGGCGAAGCGTATGCGCGCGGCGCGGAAGCCTACGAACACGAACAGGAGCTCGAAGCGCGCGGCGAGATCGAGGCGCTGAACGAGGAGCTCTATGCAAAGCGCAACCCCGAGGTGAACGCCCGCTATGCCACGGGCCGTGCGTGGAGCTTGGAATATTTCGAGACGATGTACGCGCGCCTCGGGACGAAGTTCGATCGGTACTATTTCGAAAGCGATCTTGCAGCCGCGGCGCTCGCCGCGGCGAATGCGGCGCGTGAGAAGGGGACGTTCAAAGAAAGTGATGGTGCGACGGTGTTTCCCGGCGAGGACTACGGCCTCCACACGCGGGTGTTCGTGAATTCGCGCGGATTGCCGACCTACGAAGCGAAGGAGCTTGCGCTCAACAAGAAGAAGTTCGAGGAATATCCGCTCGATCGTTCCGTGATCGTGACGGGGAACGAGGTGAACGATTATTTCCGGGTGCTGCTGAAGGTCATGGAGCTTACGTTGCCCCCCGAGGTTGCCGCGCGCACGAGGCATGTCGGCCATGGGATGCTCCGTTTGCCGACCGGGAAGATGTCCTCGCGGACGGGGAAGGTGATCACTGCCGATGCGCTGCTTGCGCAGGTGAAGGAGCGTTTGCGCGGAAAGGTGAGCGAGCGCAGCACGTTGCCCGACGGCGAGCGCGAAGCGGCGACGGAGGCGATCGCCGTGGGCGCCGTCAAATATTCCATCCTCAAACAGAACCCCGGAGCCGACATCGTGTTCGACTTCGAGAAATCGCTTTCGTTCGAAGGCGATGCGGGGCCGTATCTCCAGTATGCCTATGCGCGCTTGCGGAGCATCCTCCGCAAGGCGGACGAGGAGGCCGGCGCGTCCGTGTCCGCATCCGCATCGGATTTCACGCAGATCGGCACCGAAGAGGAGCTTGCGCTCGTGCGGAAGCTCGCCGAATTCCCCATGGTCGCGGCGCATGCCGCCGACCGTCTCGCGCCGAGCGCCATGGCCGCCTATCTTTATAAACTTGCGGTTGCCGCGAACAAATTTTACGAGACGACGCCCATCCTCAAAGACGATTCCG
>JAKABL010000040.1 GCA_021801885.1 bacterium | reverse complement strand
GAGGGTCTCCTCGCCCACCGGCACCTCGATCATCTTTCCGGTATCGACGGCTTCCGCGCCGCGCGCAAGACCGTCGGTCGGCGCGAGCGAGATCGCGCGCACCTTGCCCGGTTCGAGGTGCTTCACTACCTCGACCGTGATCTCGCCGTCGCCGAGCTTCACTTTGACGCCGTTATAGATGGGTGGAAGCACCGCGCCTTCGCCAAAGTCGATGTCCACCACCGGGCCGATGACCTGCGTGATCTTTCCTTTTTTCATGGGGGTAATGATAGCAGAATTTTCCTTTTATTCCAACGCCTGCGCGCCGCTCGTGACCTCGATGATCTGGTTTGTGATCGCAGCCTGCCGGGACTTGTTGTACGTGATCGTAAGCGATTCGGAGAGATCAGCGGCATTGTCGGATGCGTTCTTCATCGCGACCCGCCGCGCGGAATGCTCCGAGGCGTTCGCCTCAAGGATGGCATGGTACACGCGCGTGGTAAGGAGCGCGGGCGCGAGCTCCGCGAGCACCTCTTCGGGCGACGGCTCGATGAGATGGTCCTTGCGCCCTCCCTTCAGGAAGGTCTCTGCGCGCGCATACGCGGCATAGCGTCCCGCGCGCGGGATGGTATCCTCGATGGATTCCTTGATCGATGCGTACGTCACCGGGAGGAAATCCCTCTGCACCGCATCCTGACGGAGCGCGGTCACGAACGTGGTGAAGAACGCGGTCACCTTATCGAACTCGTGCGCGAGATATCCGTTGATCAACGCATCCGCGATCGGCGCGGATTCCGTGCGCGTGGCAAGGTCCCCCATTCTTACGAACGAGGCGCTGATCGAAAATCCCCGGCGTTCACAATAGCTCTTCGCCTTCTGTCCCACCGTAATGAACGAGTATTTCGAAGCATCCGCCGGATCGATCCTTTGCTCCTTTGCAAACCGTTCGAATGCGCGGAATACGCCGCTATTGAATGATCCCGCAAGACCCCGGTCGGAGGTCATGATGAGAAACGCGGTGCGCACGATCGGACGCTCCCGCAGAAGCTCGGGCATCGCCACGTCCTTCATGGCCGAAAGCATACCGAGCAGCTCGAGCGCGGCGTACGCGTACGGACGGGAATGGAGCGCACGCTCCTGGGAACGGCGCATTTTCGTCGCCTCCACGAGCTCCATCGCTTTTGTGATCTGCCCGATATTCTGGACGCTCTTCATGCGCCGCTTGAGACTCTGCGCGGATTCCATATGAATTCCTTATTTGGTGAAGAATAGCTCCAATGCCTGCGTGAGCACCTTCTCGATTTCCGGGGCAAATTCACCGCTCTCCCGGATCGGCCTCAAAATGTCATCCTCATGGAGGCGGCGGAGGTGATCGACGAGCTCGGCCTCTTTCCGCTGCACGTCCTCGACGGCCGTGTCTTTGAAGTAGCCATTCAGCACGGCATAGAACACGCAGGTCTGCTCTTCGAACGGCATCGGAGAAAGATCGTTCTGCGTAAGGATCTCGTTGATCTTCTGTCCCTGGAGAATGCGTGCCCGCGTCGCTTCATCGACGTCCGTCGCAAACTGCGCGAACGCCTGGAGCTCCCGGAACTGCGCATGTGCGAGCTTCAATTTTCCGGCGACCTTCTTCATCGCCTTCGTCTGCGCGGCGGAGCCGACGCGCGACACCGAAATGCCCACATTGAGCGCCGGCCGCTGCCCCTGGTTGAAGAGGTCCGTCTCAAGGAAGATCTGTCCGTCGGTGATCGAAATGAGGTTCGTCGGGATATAGGCCGTCACGTCGCCGAGCTGGGTCTCGATGATCGGGAGCGCGGTGAGCGATCCGCCGCCTTTCTCCTTGGAAAGCTTCGCGGCGCGCTCAAGAAGTCGCGAATGGAGATAGAATACGTCGCCCGGATACGCCTCGCGGCCCGGCGGGCGGCGAAGAAGGAGCGAGATCTGGCGGTATGCCCATGCGTGCTTCGAGAGGTCATCGTACACGATGAGCGCGTCCATCCCTTTGTCGCGGAAATATTCGCCGATCGCGCAGCCGGCGTATGGCGCAAGATACCACATGGCCGCCGGCGATGCCGCCGATGCGGATACGATGATGGAATACTCGAACGCGCCGAACTGCTTGAGCGTCTCCGCGATGCGGACAATCTTCGATTCCTTCTGCCCGATCGCCACGTAGATGCAGACCGGGGTGCGGCGGCCCTTGTCGTTCTTCTGGTTCAGAATGGTATCGAGCGCAATGGCGGTCTTACCGATCGAGCGGTCACCGATGATGAGCTCGCGCTGGCCGCGGCCGATCGGGATCATGGCGTCGATCGCCTTGATGCCGGTGTGCACCGGCGTATCGACCGATTCCCGCTCGAGCACCGACGGGGCGCGCTCCTCGAGCTTGTTGCGCTTGGCATTTTTTATGTCTTTGAATACGGGCCCCTTCCCGTCCTGGGGTTCACCGAGCGGATCAACGACGCGGCCGATGAGCTCGTCGCCCACCGGGATCGAGAGCACCTCTCCCGTACGGCGGACGGTGTTCCCCACTTCGATTGCGAGAAAATCGCCGAGCACGAGCGCGCCGACCGACTCCTCTTCAAGGTTCAGTGCGAGCGCCGCGCGGTCGCCGTGCGCCGTTTCCACAATGAGAATCTCCTGACTCACCGCGTTGCGGAGCCCCAGGATCTTCACGATGCCGTCCCCCGCCTCGATGATGCGGCCGACCTCCTGCCATTCGGGGTTCTCCTTGTACCCTTCGATGTCCTTTTTGAGCTTTTCTATGATTTCGTATGCCATCGTTTTGTTCTTTACTTCTTCCTATCCCCCTCTTCTTTCGTGTGCTCTTCCGTTGTTGCCATTCCGATCATTGCGAACGCGCGTTCGCCGCGTTCAGAATGGCAGCAACCGCGCAAGCTTCGTCCGGAGCGATCCGTCGAGCTGCATTTCGTCGTTCACGGTGATGCGGACGCCCGCGATGAGCGTCGGATCGACCTTTTCCACTACGATATCCCCTTCGGTAAGGAGCGCATCCGTCCGCTTCCGCTGCGATGCGGTGAAAGGCCTCGCCGATTCAAGCACCACTCTCCGCAAGCCGCCGATTCCCCTTGCCAGGCGCGATGCCTCCTCCAGGATCTTTCCGAGGCGCCCTTCATCGCCGTTCCGGCGCACGAGCGCCACAAAGTTGTCGGCGATCATCGCATCCTCCGCGGCATCATCGCCGCCGCCCCGCTTCGTGCGGACGTCGGCGAGGACCTCGACGAGCGCCTTTGCGTACAGGTATGAAGAATATTTCATGAGGGTGATGGGCGGGAGTGCTATGCGGATGTGCCCGCTTCTTTGACCGCGCGCGCAATGAGCGCATCGTCGACCGCTTCGGGCGAAAGCTCCACCGTGCGAATGATCGCCCGGCGCACGAGCGCCGCGGCCTCCTTTTCCGTTTCGCGTCGCGATGCCTCCTCTTGCGCCCTGAGACGCGCCGCGACCGCGGCGGCCTCTTCGTCCTCCTTCTTCTTGATCTCACCGATCAGCCGCGCTTCAAGTTCCTTTGCGCGATCCTCGGTGCGCTTCAGAAGCGCGACCGCCTCGTTCTCCGCGCGCTTCAGCGCCTCCTTGCCCATCAGATCGACCTCGTGGAGACGGCGATCCGCCTCGTCGGCTTTCGCAAGGCCGTCCTCTATCCTTACGCGCCGGTCATGCAGCAGCTTGATGAGCGGCGTGTAGACGAATATGCGCAGTACGATAAGCAGCAGCGCAAAATTCACCGCCTGACTCAGGAGGAGCGACCAATTGATGCCGAGCTGACTGAAGATCTGCTGCATGTCCTTTGATTACTGTACGAATTTGATGATAAGCGCGATCACGAGCGCATAGATCGAAACGGCCTCCGCGAACGCAATGGCAAGAATGGCCATCGTCTGGATCTTGGAGTTCGCTTCGGGGTTGCGGCCGATCGCTTCGACGGCGCCCTTACCGATGAGACCGATGCCGATGCCGGGACCGATCGCGCCCAAACCCATCGCAAGTGCGGTCGCAAGAAGCCTGAAACTGGTTACGTCCATAATAGTGGTGATGATTGTGTGATTTGTTACGACATGTTCCGACCTTTTCGCCTTTCTCCGGCCACGCTAGTGCCCCACCTCCTCGCCTTCATGAGGGGTGGTCGCCAGCGCGATGAACACCAGAGTGAGCATCCCGAAGATGAACGCCTGAATGAATCCGACGAACACCTCGAGGCCCATGAACGGAAGCGGCACCACGTACGGCACAAGGAGCGCCATGACCGCCAAGAGGACCTCGCCCGCGAATACGTTACCGAAAAGGCGGAATGTGAACGAGATTATTCTAGCAAATTCCGAGATAAGCTCAAGGATGCCGACGTAGAATCCGAGGGGGCTCTTGAGATTCACGAACACCGAGGCGCGGTGCCGCAACCCCATCACCGAGGACGCGATCACGTTCACCATCGTCACCGCGATGAGCGAAATGGCCAGCGTGAAGTTGAGATCGCTCGCCGGAGAACGGAGGAGCGGGATCGCCCCGGTGCCATGGCCCACGGTCACCGAGGTGACGCCCGGCACAAGGCCCAGCCAGTTGGACACGAGGATGAAAATAAAGATGGTGAACACGAGCGGGAAATATTTCTCCGAACGCGCACGGCTGCCGAGCACGTCGTCCATGAGCCCGAGCGACCCTTCAATGACCACTTCGGTGAGATTCTGCATCCCGTTCGGCACCATGCGCATCTTTTTATTGAGCACGATGGCGAGCACCACGAGGAAAATCACCACGAGCGACGCCATAAATACCGCGTTCGTGACGGGCCATGTGCCAATATAAAAAATCGTCTCCGCAGGGAGCGAAACGCTCAACATACCCCGGGATTATATCACAGCATGCGTCGTAACGCCACTCAGCACAGTCCTCTCTTTATCTGCTCCCGCACACGCGCCACATAGGCATTGAAAAACCAGAGATTATGGAGCGTGAGGAGCGCGCCGCCCGTGATCTCATTGGCGCGGATCAGATGGGTAATATAGTTGCGGCGATAGCCTCCCGTGCACACAGGACACGCGCAGGAGGGGTCCACCGGCTCCTTGCTCTTCAAAAGCGGCGCTTTGCTGAAATCGATCCGGCCGCGCACGGCGCCTTTCGTGCCGCGCGCAACGAACGCGATGCCGTGGCGGGCATAGTGGGTCGGCACGGTGCAATCGAACGTATCGACGCCGCCGGTCATGATGTTCTCGATGTCCTCGATGTGCCCCATGCCAAGGAGATGCCGCGGCTTGCGCTCGTCGAGCAGCGGCGTCACCCACTTCAGGATATCCTTCGTGCCCGTGCGCGACTCGCCGAGGTCTCCCCCGAT
>JAKABL010000039.1 GCA_021801885.1 bacterium | reverse complement strand
CGCCTACGATGACGCAGAATTCAAAGGCCTCAAGCAGAAAGTTCACGTAATTCCTCCAGTGGTACTGGGTGTCAGTATACCTCGATTTTCGGAATGCGCTATACTGGTCATATCATGACGCCTGCCGACATCATCATTCCGCTTGTGACGCTCGCGGTCGCATGGCTCGGCGGCCGGTTCACGGCGACGGGCGTGCGCACGTGGTATCCCGCGCTCAAGAAGCCGCGATGGACGCCGCCCGGCGCGGTGATCGGCGCGGTGTGGACGGTACTCTATATCCTTGCCGCGGCATCGGCGCTCATCGTATGGAATCTTCCCGGAGGACCGTCCGCGACCGTCGTACTGCTCTTTGCGGCGAACGCCGCCGTGAACGTGCTGTGGAGCTACGTGTTCTTTGCGCGCCGGCGGATGTTCGCGGCCATCTGGGTCTGTCTCACGCTCGACATCACGATCGTGGCGCTCATCGAGCTCCTCGGTCCCGTGGCTCCGGCGGCGGCGTGGCTCCTCGTGCCGTACGCGGCGTGGGTCACATTCGCGTCGTATCTCAACTACCGCGTGTGGGCGATGAATGTGCGGCCTCGGCGATGATGGTATACTAGCGGCATGGCATCCGGCACACGCATCGATTTTTCCGCGTACGACGACGAGGCGAAGGTCTTCACCGTCGTGCAATACATAGAGATCCTCAACACGTTCCTCAAGCGGGAAGTCGTGCGGATCACGGGGGAGGTGAGCGAGCTGAAGCGCGCGGCGAGCGGGCACGTGTACTTCACGATCAAGGACAAGGACGCGCCGGGCGTGATCGACTGCATCATCTGGTCGCGCAACTATCAGCTGTGCGGCGTGGCGCTCGAGGTGGGCATGGAAGTTATTTTGAGTGGTCACCCGAACATCTATGCGCCGTCGGGGCGGCTTTCGTTCGTGGCGGACACGGTGGAGCTTGTGGGCGAGGGCGCGCTGAAGAAAGCGTACGACGACCTGCGCAAGAAATTGGAGGCGGAAGGGCTCTTTGCGGAGGAGCGGAAGCGGGCCTTGCCGGACTACGTATCGCGGATCGGCGTCGTGACGTCGATGAAGGGCGCGGTGATCCATGATTTTATGAACAATCTCGGCCGGTTCGGGTTCCGCGTGCGCGGCATCGACTCGCGCGTGGAAGGCCAGCAGTCGGTGAAGCCGCTCCTCGCCGCGGTGCGCGCCATGCGCGCGGAGACGCGGGAGGGAGGCGCCGCGGCGGAGGACGCGATCGAAGCGCTCGTCGTGATCCGCGGCGGCGGCTCGCTCGAGTCGCTCCAGGGATTCAACAACGAGACGCTCGTGCGGGAGATCGTCGATTTTCCCGTGCCGGTGATCGCGGGCATCGGCCACGACCAGGACGTGCCGCTCATGGCGCTCGCGGCGGATTACATGACGAGCACGCCGACCGCGGCGGCGCATCTCCTCAATCGTTCATGGGAAGCGGCGCGCATGAAGCTCGAACAGGCGGCGCGCATCCATGTCCGCGTCGGCAACGAACTGGCGCGCGTGAAGGCCGATCTTGCGCTCGCGCGCGGCGCGCTCATCGATCATATGACGGACGGCATTGCGCGGCTCCGGGAGCGCCTCGCGCACGCGGATCAGGTCGTCCGCCTGAACGATCCCGCGCGCCAGCTGAAGCTTGGCTACGCGATCGCGCGGAAAAGGGGCAAGGTTCTGCGCAGCGCAGAGGCGCTCGTCCACGGCGACGCGGTGGACGTCCAGCTGGCCGACGGCACGGTCCGCACGAGGGTGGACCGGTCGCCGCTCTTGTGAAGATTTCCGCGCGGGCTATCATATAAAGAACCTCTCCATAGTCACACCCTATCCATGGCCACAAAACCCAAAAAAGAAAAGGAACAAGGAAAAGAAAGGACCGCCGCGGCGGCGCCGGGCGCGTTCACACGGCACCTCGAGGAGATCGCGGCGATCCTCGAGTGGTTCGATTCCCAGGAGGAGCTCGACATCGAGAAGGCCCTCGAAAAAGTGAAGCAGGCGTCGACGCTCATCAAGGAGAGCCGCACGCGCCTCGGCGAGCTCGAGAACGAGTTCGAGGAGATCAAGGCCGGCATCGAAGGCGACCAGTAACGGAATATCATTCACCACCACTAGTATGACCACGGTATCGTTCAAGGAAATCGCATTACAGGAGTTCGCGCGCGAGATGGCGACCACGCGCCAGGTCTTTGCGGGATCCCGCGCGCTTGCATACCGCTCGCTCTTCATGGATCATCTCATCCACCATCGCGCCCAGCTCGGCGTCTACCTTCGCATGCTCGACGTTGCGCTTCCGGGATCCTACGGTCCGTCCGCCGACGAAGCGATCTGACGCAGGGATGGCCATGCGGATCATCGCCCATGTCGATATGGATGCGTTCTTCGCGTCCGTCGAGGAGCGCGATCGCCCGCGTCTTGCGGGACGGCCACTCGTGGTGGGCGCCGATCCGAAGGACGGCAAGGGCCGCGGCGTCGTCTCAACGGCAAATTATAAGGCGCGCGCCTACGGCATCCATTCCGCCCAGCCGATCGCGACGGCGTGGCGCCTTGCGGAGAAGGCGCGGCGGGACGGCCTGCCGCCGGCGGTCTTTCTCGACGTCGATATGCGGCGTTACGGCGCCGCGTCGCGCGAGATTATGAAGATGTTGCGTGCGCATGCGCCGCACGTGGAAGAGGCGAGCGTGGACGAGGCGTATCTCGACCTTTCATCCGCCGGTTCCTATGGACGGGCGGAGGAGGAGGCGCGGGCGATCAAGGAGGAGATCCGTACGAAGGAGCGGCTCACCGCATCCGTGGGCATCGGGCCGAACAAGCTGGTGGCGAAGATCGCCTCCGACAGGCAGAAGCCCGACGGGCTCACCGTGGTGCGCCCCGATGACGTTCTGGGGTTTCTCGCGCCGCTCCCGCTGCGCACCATTCCGGGGATCGGACCGAAGACGGAGGCCGCGCTCGCCGCGCGCGGCATGCGGACCGTTGCGGACGCGCGGCGCATCACGGAGCCCGAGCTCTACGCGCAGTTCGGCGCATGGGGGATCGACCTCTATGCGAAGCTGCGCGGCGCCTACGATACGCCGCTCGTGGTGGAGGGGGAGGCGAAGTCGATCGGCGAACAGGAGACGTTCGCCGAGGATACGCGGGACCCGGTGATGCTTCAGGAGGCGCTCATGCGGCTCGCGGACGGCGTCCATGCGCATTGTGCGGCGCGCGGGTTCGCGTCGTTCCGGAGCGTCACCGTGACCGTGCGGTTCGCGGACTTCACGACGCGGACGCGCGGCGCGACGCTTTCCGCGCCGACCGCCGACCGCGATGTGCTCCGCTTCGAGGCCTTGCGCCTGTTCATGCCCTTTCTTGACCACAGGGAGAATCCCGGCCGCCGCGCGATCCGCCTTTTGGGCGTCCGCGTGGAAAAGTTACAATAAAGAAATCATCAAGAATGGATTGACCTTGCGATGAAGATATTCATCAAAGCAAAACCGGGCGCCGCGCGCGCATATGTGAAAGAAGAGCCCCGGGGACTTTTTGAGGACGGGGGAGGCGCAGGGAAGCATGGCGAGACGCCCGCACGACGGTTCGTCGTCGCCGTGACGGAACGGGCGGTGGAAGGGCGCGCAAACGAGGCGATTATCGCCGCGCTCGCCGCGCATTTCGGGGTGCCGCGCGCCCGCGTGCGGATCGTACGGGGCGCGCAGTCCCGGGAGAAGATCGTGGAGGTGGATGAAGGCTGAGCCGCGGCAGGCACGGAACGTACAACAACACCCGGCGCGTGCCGGGTGTTCGTATGGTGCATGATGCAGGGAGCAGCGGCCTACTTCCGCGCGGCCTTGAGCGCTTCGCCGAGCCATGCGAGCTGGTCAAGCATGGTATCGCCGGCCTTCTCGAAGTGCGTCGTATCGAGCACGCCCTGCTCGTTGAGGTAATCCCAGGGGCGCGCCATGGAAACGACGGCGGGTACCGGATGCATCTGGAGGTTGCTGTTCACCACCTGCTTCAGCTGTTCGACCGCGCGCACGCCGCCATCCGCGCCGTAGCTCACGAACGCCACGGGCTTGTTGACCCATTCCCCGTAGATATAGTCGATCGCGTTCTTGAGCGATGACGGATAGCCGTGGTTGTACTCGGGCGTCACGAAAATAAAGCCGTCGGCCTCGCCGATCTTCGCGGCCCATTGCTTTGCGGCTTCGTTCGGATAATTGCCGCTTATCATGGCAGGCACCTGGGGCTCGTTGAAGACGGGGAGGGAATAATCCTTGAGATCGACGAGCTCGACCGCGAATTCCTTCCGCGCCTTCGCCTTTTCAAGGATCCACGCGGCGGGTTTCTCGCCGAGCCGTCCTTCGCGCACGCTTGCCAACACTACTTTTATATTGAGCATGAGGGTGATTAAAGTTATTAAAGATTGGTTATGGTCGGGGTGAGGACCTGCGGGAACGGGAAGGGGAACCGGGAGCCCGCGCCTTCGGCGTACCGACCGTGTGCTTCGCCGGCGTCTTCATATCGCTGAGGAGCGCCCTGAGGAGGGCGAGGGTGTGTTCGGTGTTCACCGTATAGAAGACCTCCTGCCCGCGCCGTTCGTCGGTCACGATCCCGCATTCGCGGAGCGTCTTGAGGTGCTGGCTTACCGCGGGCTGGGTGAGTCGCACGATCGCGGTGAGCTCACCGACCGTCTTGCGCCCTTTGAGGAGCGCTTGGACGATGCGGTAGCGCGTTTCGTTGCCGATGCCCTTCCCGAACTTGTTGATCTCCCTGCACAGGTCCGTCATATAAGCATATTAGCATTTCCTTATATATTATGTCAAATAAAAGACGCCGGGGACGTCATACTTCGAGGCTGCCGTCGGCGCGGAGGGGGTAGTGCGCGCCGCGGAGGTGCGCCATATAGCCGGCAAGGCCTATCATCGCGGCATTGTCGAGGTTGTAGGACGAGGAAGGGACGAGGAACGCGCATTCCCGGCCCATCGCCTTGCGTACGCCGCGCGCGAGCGCGGCGCGGAGCGCCTTGTTGGAGGCCACGCCGCCGCAGAGGACCACGGCGCGCGCGCCGCACTCGCGCGCGGCACGGACGGTCTTCGTGACGAGCACGTCGATCGCGGCCGCCTGGAAGGATGCCGCAAGTCCCGCGCGGCCCGCGTCCGTTGCCACGGCGGACGGGTTGTCGCGCACGTAGTAGAGGACCGCGGTTTTGAGGCCCGAAAAGCTGAAATCGTAATTCTTTTCGTGGATCATCGGGCGGGGGAACTCCGCCATATGGGGGTCGCCCGTGCGCGCCAGCCGCTCGATCTCGGGTCCGCCGGGATAGGGAAGGCCGATGAGGCGCGCCGCCTTATCGAATGCCTCGCCTGCGGCGTCATCGCGCGTTTCCCCGAGGAGCTTCCAGTCAACGAGGGAATCCATCCTGAGGAGCGTCGTGTGTCCGCCGGAGACGATGAGCGCGATCGCGGGGAAGGCGATCTGCGGGGGCGTGCCGCCGCGGCGCGCCGCCGTCTTCCGCGCCTTCGCGCCGCCCGCTGCCGCGCGCGTTGCGCGCGCGGCTCCCGGAGAGGGGAGCAGTACGCTGTAGAGGTGTCCTTCGAGATGGTTCGCACCGACGAGCGGTGTTCCGGTGCGCGCGGCGAGCGCTTCGGCGAAATTGATGCCCGTCCAGAGCGCCGGCTCGAGGCCGGGCCCCACCGTTACCGTGATCATATCGAATGCGAGCCGCGATCCCTTGGCGCGGAGCCTTTGTGCGAGGCGCGCATAAAGGAGGGGGAGATTGCGCAGGTGCTCGCGCTTCGCAAGGTTCGGCACGACGCCGCCGAACTCCCGGTGGATCGGAATCTGGGACGTGACGAGGCTTTCCCGCACTTCGATGCGCGGCGGGCGTGATGCGGCGCGGCCTTCCGCGCCGCCTCCCGTAACGGAAAGGAGGGCGATGGCCGTTTCGTCGCATGAAGTTTCGATCGCAAGGACGCGCATGATGATGTTGACGATACTATATATCGTTCATGAAAGAA
>JAKABL010000038.1 GCA_021801885.1 bacterium | reverse complement strand
CGATATTGACATTTATTTGTTTTTTCATTATCTTAACGTCAGAAAGGAGGCATTTTGTATGCGCGTGATCATGATCGCCGGTCGGTTGTGCGCCGGCAAAAATACGGTAGCCCTTATGGTGCGAAGGGCGACGGGTGACCCCTCGGCGCCCATCATCAGCTTTTCCACGCTCTTCGAGAAGATACTGGTGATGCGAGGAGACGAGCCCACGCGGGAAAATATGAAATGTGTCGCGGATACATTGAAGCGTCGCTATGGACAGCGCGTGTTCGCCGAGATGCTTTCCGAGCTCGTTGCCGAACAATATATGGATCGGCAATGCGTGATAGTGTGCGGAGCACGTTTCCCCGAGGACCTGCGTCTTCTTTCCGAATATGATTCGACCCTTGTCGGCGTGCAGGCCGATTTTGATGTACGATATGCCCGTGCCCTCCGGGATCCCCGCAAGAACGGCAATGGCCTTTCGCGCGAAGCGTTTGCGCGCATGGACGGCGATCCTCGGGAAGGTTCCCTTGGCACCATTCTCAAAGAGGCATCCGCCGTATTTGAAAACAACGGTACGCGGGATGCATTGTTCTTGCAGGTGCGGACGCGTTTCACCCGGCCATGGTAGGTTCTCATGCGACGCAGGAAGTCATTCCTGCGTCTTTTTTTTCTTCCACAGGGGTTTTCTATCAAGAAACGCGGAGTATGGGTATATTATACGGTCATGGGAGCGGGGAGCTAGGCACCCTTCTTTTTTCGCGCTGTTGATTTCGCTGCGAAATGTTCCGCGAAGCTTATCTTCCTTAAGAGGTATAGGGCAAGGGCGAGAATGACCGCCGCCGCGGTGCCGAACCATGTGAGGCCGATGCCGATGAGGGCGCCGATGCCCGCGGCCGTCCATACGAGCGCGGCGGTCGTCACGCCCCGCGGATGATCGTTCTGTTTGATGATGATGCCGGCGCCGAGGAATCCTATGCCGACGACGATATTCGCGATGACCGCAAGGAATCCGCTGTTCCGCGCCACGACGTCGCCGAGGGTCGCTCCCGTGCCCGGAGAGACGATGTAGGGGAGCGAGATGCTGATCATCGCGAAAATCGATGCGCCGGTCGTCACGAGTCCCAGCGTGCGGACCCCTGCTTCTTCCTTGCCGACGAGTTCGCGCTCAAGGCCGAGCAGGGCGCCGAGCGCAAGGGCGATCGCAAACCGCGTGAGCATTTGTCCAAACGTCAACATTATATTAATATTAGCACATCATTCCATGAGCATGAGAACCGCTATTGGGGATATCCCCGCAAAGGAAGGGCAGGAGGTTTCGGTGTATGGCTGGGTGCACGCGCGCCGTGACCACGGCAAACTGGTGTTCATCGATCTCCGCGATCGGAGCGGCGTTGCGCAGGTGGTGCTGGGGCCAAAGATCGCGGGCGCATCGGACCTGCGCCTCGAGTACGTCGTCAAAGTGACCGGTACGGTGAATGCGCGTCCGGAGAATATGGTGAATGACAAGCTGCCCACCGGACATCATGAGATCTTTGCGAGCGGCCTCGAGATCCTCAATCCGTCCGCCGAAATGCCCATTCCGGTAGACACCGACGGTTACGATATCAACGAGGAGACGCGCCTGAAGTACCGCTATCTCGATCTTCGCCGCGAGCGCCTCGCGAAGAACCTTGCGTTCCGCCATGACACGGTCCGATTCATCCGGGGCTTTTTGAGCGATCGTGGCTTCCTCGAGGTCGAAACGCCGAACCTCACGCGTTCGACGCCCGAAGGCGCGCGCGATTATCTCGTACCCTCCCGTATCCAGAAAGGGGATTTTTACGCGCTTCCGCAGTCGCCTCAGCAGTATAAGCAGCTCCTTATGGTGGCGGGCGTCGAAAAGTATTTTCAGATCGCGCGGTGCTTCCGCGACGAGGATACGCGCGGCGATCGGCAGCCCGAGTTCACCCAGCTCGATATGGAGATGAGCTTCGTCGCGCAGGAGGACGTGATGGCGCTCAACGAGGAATTGCTTATTGCGCTCGTTGCAGCCGTCGCGCCGGAGAAGAAGATCCAGGAGATTCCGTTTCCTCGCATTACCTATAAGGAGGCGATGGAGAAGTACGGCACGGACCGGCCCGACCTCCGCACTGACAAGGATGATCCGAACCTGCTCGCGTTCTGCTGGGTCGTCGAATTTCCATTCTTCGAGAAGACCGACGAGGGCGGGTGGACGTTCACGCACAACCCGTTCAGCGCCCCCAAGCCGGAGTTCATGGATGACCTTCTTGCCAAGAGGAACATCGGCGGCATTCTCACGACCCAGTACGACGTGGCGATGAACGGACTCGAGATCGGGGGAGGTTCCATCCGCAACCACCGCCCGGAGGCGCTCGAGGCGGTGTTCGCGATCATGGGATTCGACACGGATCGGATCCGCAAGAATTTCGGGCATATGCTCGAAGCGCTCGGCTACGGGGCGCCGCCTCACGGCGGGATCGCCTGGGGCCTCGATCGGCTCGTATCGCTCCTCAGGAACGAACCGAACATCCGCGAGGTGATCGCGTTCCCCAAAACAGGCGACGGCCGCGATCCCATGATGGGCTCGCCGGCGGAAGTGGATGTCCGGCAGCTCAAGGAACTGGGAATCGAGATCAGTCCGAGCGTAAAAAAGGAAAATGCGTCGAACGAAACACACTAATTAACCTACTTATATATTTTATCCATGGAACGTTCACTCGTATTGCTCAAGCCGGATGCATTGGATCGCGGTATCGTGGGGGAAATCATCCATCGCTTTGAGCGCGCGGGCATAAAAATCGTCGGCATGAAGATGGTGACGGCGTCCGCGGAGACTGCAAAGAAGCACTATACCGAGGATCTCGCAGAGCGCCGCGGCGAAGCGGTGCGCAATCTTATGATCGAGATGATCTCGTCGGGCCCCATCGTGGCGCTCGCACTCGAAGGAGTGGAGGTCGTCGAGGTGGTCCGGAAGATGGTCGGCGCGACCGAGCCGAAGTCGGCGGCGCCCGGCACGATCCGCGGCGATTTCGCCCACGTATCCTTCAAGCACGCCGACGAGCATGCGATGGGGGTCTTCAATCTCATTCATGCGTCCGGCTCCAAGGAGGAGGGCGAACAGGAGATTGCCGTATGGTTCGCGCCCGAAGAGCTTGTCATCCATAATCCGTCCTATACCCACATCACCCTCAAGCAATAATCAACGCCATCGTCCACTATTACGGAGTCTATATCCCTCACTGATCATGCTTTCGAAGGTCGATAAACCAAACGAAGAGAAGTAGACGCCTCTATCAGCATGAAGCAAACCAACATTTGTTTTCTTATAAAGGACGGACAGGTATTGCTCGGGATGAAAAAGCGGGGATTTGGCGCCGGGAAGTGGAACGGGTTCGGCGGCAAGGTCCAGGAGGGTGAAGAGGTGAAAGAGGGGATGGCGCGCGAGCTCAAGGAGGAGGCGGGGGTGGATGTGGCGCTGGAGGATCTGAAGGATGCGGGAACGATCATCTTCAATTTCAAAGATAATGACGAGTGGGATCAGCAATGCCATGTGTTTGTCGCCGACCAATGGGCCGGAGAGCCTTCCGAATCCGATGAGATGAAGCCTGCCTGGTACCCCATGAACTTACTGCCCTTCGAGTCAATGTGGGTGGACGATCCGCATTGGGTGCCACTTGTGCTCCAGGGGAAAAAGATCAACGCAAAATTTCTTTTCGACGACAAAGGCGGTGAGCTATTGAACTTTGCCGTATCGACAAAATAGCCGCATGGCTGCGGGTGTGGAATACCATAAAGGGCTCCGGAAAGGAGCCCTTTATGTGTGCGTTATTGTTATTGTGAGCGTTGCGTTTCGAACGCCTTCACGATCGGATCGAAGTCGCCTTCCATGATCTTCTCGATGTTGTGCCACTTTTTGCCGATGCGATGGTCCGTGATGCGGTCATCGGGGAAATTATACGTGCGGATCTTTTCGGAGCGGTCGCCGCTTCCGATCTGCTCGCGGCGCATGTCGGTGATATTGCCGGTTGCCTTCAGCTGCTCGATCTCGTAGAGCTTGGCGCGGAGGACGTCCATGGCCTTTTCGCGGTTGGCATACTGCGAGCGCTCTTCGCGCGAGGCAACGACGATCCCGCTCGGCCTATGGAGGATGCGGACCGCGGTCTCCACCTTGTTCACGTTCTGCCCTCCGGGACCTCCCGCACGGGAGAAGGTCACCTCGAGATCGCTTTCCGCGATGTGCACTTCCTTCGCTTCCACGATCGGCAGAATGGCGACCGAGGCGGTCGAGGTATGTACGCGGCCCGATTTTTCGGTGGTGGGGATGCGTTGCACGCGGTGTACGCCTGATTCGTTCCGGAAGGCCTCATAGCAGCCCTCGCCCTTGACTTCGGCCACGAGGTGCTTGTAGCCCTGGCCGTTATCGTTCGCGTCGAGTATCGAGAAGGACCATCCGCGTTTCGCGGCATAGCGCTGATACATGCGCGCAAGATCGCCGGCGAAGATCGATGCCTCGTCGCCGCCCGCTCCCGCGCGGATTTCCATAATGATCTTGTTGGTGGTCATCGCAAAGAATGGTACCGTATGCGCGCAAAAACGACAAGCGTGGCGTCCCGTATGGTATATAAAAAGCAAAAAGAACAAGCGATAGCTTGTTCTTTTTAGATGTCTGGGTGATCCTCTGGGTCGTTGGCGCCCGGATGGGCGATGCTGCGGCACAAATGTGCGGCAGCGCGGAAGACCGAATGGTCTTCTTCGGAACACGCATGTGTCCCGTCGAACGAGGATCGTTCAAGGTGCTGGGTGCGGTGCGTAATGCGCCCGCGTTGCGGCTCGGAGAGCCTTGCTACGGATTGTACACGTAGAGGGTTGTTTCGAGTACGCGGGGGAGCAGGGGAAGTCCACTGTCTCCCGCAAGAAATTGCGAGGCAACGACGGTCGTGGCGGGGATGTAGGTCCTCACGGGCGCGATCGACGTTTCGGTTGAGGGAGTGCTGTGGGGCGATAGGCCCGGTGTCTGTACCCGCGCTTCTTCCATGGTGGATTCGGCGGCGAATGCGCTACGGGCATATTGTGCGACCCGCAAGCTGTTGTTGTGGCGCTGGATTACGAAGGCCACGGTATTGGCCCGTGCAATCCGTACTTCGCGCCCGAACTTCCAATCGACAAAGCCTGCTTTGGTTGCGAGCACGGCTGCCGTGTGGTCGGCCCACGCCTTCACCGCTTCTGGATTCTGCGTGTCGCCGGTAAAGCGATACGCGGTGCCTTGGGCAATGGCGGGGTGTGCGATCAGTTCGCGAATGAGCGGACTTTCCACTCCTTCGCCTTTATGCACCCCCGCCATCGCGAACGACGGCAGGGATGCGGAGGAAGTGGGAGGGGTGAGGGTCGATGCCGGGTTGTTTCCGACCGAATGTGCAGGAGACGGCGCGGACGCCATCTCCTGCCGTGGACCGGACGCTGCGAAATGCAGCGTCGCGACATAGGTGCCCGTGACCGAGCCTACGACGAGCGCAAGCCCTACGAGCACCTCGTACCACGCTCGCGGCAGCGAGCGGCGCTTGATCTCATTGAACATGAGGTACTCCTTTCATGCGGATGTCTCCGCGTGCGATCGCTTTCTCGATCGCGTTGCTGAGGGTGGGATCTGCCAAGGCGCTTTTGACCGCGCTCTTGGCCTTCGCGTACTCCGTGCGCCACTGATTCGGCGCAGGAAATGGCGTGCGCCACTTCCATGTTGTCTTATCGAATGCGTCGTAACGCATTCGCACTTCCACCTCTTTTCCTCCATAGAAAGTCGAGAACCATCTCGTTTCCTGAATGGGATTTGATGGAAGTGAGGCAGGAATCTCGTTGTTCCTGCGCTCCATCCTTGGGCGGGCGAATAGTATTCCGCCGCCCACGAATATCAATACGAGAGCAATCAGAACCATAGTGCGCTCCGATAGCCATCCATTCGCTGTGTCGACGGGAACAATCTTCCATCTGATGGTGACCATTCTCTTGTCGAGTTGGTCGCCTTGCGACTGCGCCGGATATAC
>JAKABL010000037.1 GCA_021801885.1 bacterium | reverse complement strand
AATCTTTCCGTTCCGTGACGTCGTCACAGAGGGTTCCGAGGGCGTCCAGGGATTTTTGGTACCGGGAGCACTTTCTATACCGGCCATATAACAATTCTCCTTCGCGGATAGCCTGTTCTACGAGGACGATCCGCTCCGGAACGGTGAGCCCGAGCGCATCGCTTGGCGGGGGTTCTTCGAGCAGGCGTTTTGCCCGTGTGAGGGTGGTAATACCCCGCTGAAGGTCCCTCAGGTCCCTTTGCGCGGGATTCATCGTGACTGCCATAATAGATACCTCCTTCCTGCCGAGCGCACGCGCCGGAAATTTCTGCCTTCAGTGTAACAGGTTCCCCGGCAGGGGTCGACTGCGCCTTTGCCTCCTTCTGATTCGTATATAATAAGAAGACCGTTGCGGGCAGGGGCCTTTTCGGGGCCGCCCGCCTTCATAGCGTCCAGGGATCACCCATACGGAACGAATGATACCTTCCTTACATTGGTTCGTCGCCCAGTTGCTCGTGTATCGCTACGTTGCGCTCGGCGCGCTCGTATACGCCTGCGCGATAGGGGTGCCGTTCCTGCCGGTCAACGCCATCCTCCTCGCGCTCGGGGCATTCACCGGACACGGCTATTTCAATTTTTGGGCGGTCTTCCTCTTTGTGTTCGTGGTGAACACGCTCGGCGATCTCACGGGATACGTGGTCGCCCGGATCTGGGGCGGCGCCATCGTCGACTTTTTCCGCATCCGCCGCGCGCGGTTCTTTGTGAATCTCGAACAGGAACTGCGCGGCGATGCCGTCGTGACGATCTTCCTCACCCGTTTTGCGGGCACGATCAGCTCGATCACAAACCTCCTTGCGGGCGTCGCAGGCGTGCCGCTCAAAACTTTCCTGTGGTGCGATCTTACCGCAAACCTCATTGAACCCTTCGCCTGGCTCGGCGTGGGTTATCTTGTGGGGGATTACTGGAGCAATATTTCCGGCATTGCGGACATCGTCGCCGGCGGCATCGGCATCGCGATCCTCGTCTTCATCCTTTTTAGGATCCAGTACCGCATCAATAAGCGGTTCGAGAAAGGGGGCGAGCGCGTAGCGCCGCGCCGTGAAGAAAAGAGCGCGGAGGCGATCAGCGGACGATGATCAGGCCGAGAACGCCGATGAACGCGCACCACAATGCGAACGGCATGAGCGTGCGGGTGCGGAACCAGCGGACGAGGAACTTCGCCGAGAACCATGCGGCGATGCCCGCCACGATCGCGCCGACGAGAGAAACGACGAGAAGGTGACCGCCTGCGTGCACGAGCTTGGGAAGCTCGAGAAGCGCGGCCGCGCCGATGATCGGCGTGGCGAGAAGGAAGGAAAAGCGCAGCGAATCCTCGTGCGAAAGGCCTTCCCAGAGGCCGCCGGAAAGCGTGGCGCCCGTGCGGGAAATGCCGGGGAACAGGGCGAGCACCTGGATGATGCCCACGGTGAATGCGCGCCACCAGCTGAGCGCGCCCGTGATGCGGGCGTCGCCGCCGCGCACGCGTTCGTCGGGGGAAAGCGCCACGGTCTCGCTGCCGCGCCGCGTTGCGGTCCGCCGGCGCGTCATTTCCGCCACAAAGAGCAGGACGCCGTTCAGAATAAGGATGGTTGCCACGGCATGGGGATCGATGAAGAGCGCCTCAAGCTTCTTTTTAAAGATGAGCCCAACGAGGCCCGCGGGGATCGTGCCGATGATGAGAAGCCACGCGAGCTTGGCATGGATGCTTCCGCCGCTGCGGCCGCCCCCTGCTGCCGCGACGGGCGCCGAGACGAGCGTCCAATTGCCGAGCGAGCGGAAAAATCCGCCGATGATCTTCATCCAGTCGTTCCAATAGAAGATGAAAAGGGCGAGCGCGGTGGCAAAATGCGTCGCCACGAGGAACTCGAGCATCGAGGAGGCGTGCACATCGAGCGGCGCGCCGAAGAGCGCCGGCAGAAGGATGCTGTGCCCGAGACTTGATATGGGGAAGAGCTCCGTAACGCCCTGGAGCACCCCGAGAAGGACCGCTTGAAGATAGGTGATCATAAAAAAAGTATAGCATAACGGGCGCGCGGCATCGTACCGGATGTCGCCGCGCGGCGCGGACGATGCGCGCGGGTTGGGAATTGCGCGCGGGTATGGTATCATTCCTTGGTGATTGTCTTCCAAGGAGTTTCGAAGCATTACAGCGATCGAGGGATCGCACTCGAAGACGCAAGCTTTCAGATCGACCAGGGCGAGTTCGTATCGCTCGCGGGACGATCGGGTGCGGGAAAGTCCACTATCATCAAGCTTCTGATAGGAGAGGAGCGTCCGTCGAAAGGGCGGATATTTTTCGGCCAGTACGAGGTGAACAAGCTCCAGGACAACGAACTCCCCGCGTTTCGGCGCCATATCGGCGTCGTGTTTCAGGATTTCCGCCTTTTGCCGGGCAAGACCGCCTACGAGAACGTGGCCTTTGCGCTCGAAGCGGCCGGCAGGCCCCAGCGGGAGATCGCCGATCTCGTGCCCCAGGTGCTCGATATGGTAGGTCTCGGCGATAAAATGAAGAATTTTCCGAACGAACTGTCCGGCGGCGAGCGCCAGCGCGTCGCGATCGCGCGCGCCATGATCCACCGGCCGGAGGTCGTGATCGCCGACGAGCCCACGGGGAACCTCGATCCCTTCCACACCTTTGAGATCATCAAGCTTCTCGAGAAGATCAACCAGCTCGGCACGACGGTGCTCCTCGCGACGCATGACCGGGAGGTCATCAACGAGCTCGAACGGCGCGTGATCACGCTCGACAAGGGACGGATCATCCGGGATGAAAAGAAAGGGAAGTATATCTTGGTCTAACGCATACCACGCACCATGTTCACCATCATTTCACGCATTCTGCATTTCGGAGCGAAGAACTTCTGGAGGAACGGCTGGCTTTCGACGGCAACGGTCGCCATCATGACGCTCGCGGCGCTCGTGTTCGTGGGGCTCGTGATGTTCGGCGTGGTGACCCATGCCGCGGCGAGCGCGATCGAGGACAAGATCGACATCAGCGTCTATTTCAAAACGACGACGAGCGAAGACCAGATCCTGAGCATCCAGAAATCGCTCGAACAGCTTTCGCAGGTGGCGAGCGTCGATTACGTGTCGCAGGCACAGGCGCTTACGACCTTCCAGCAGCAGCATGCGAACAACCAGACGATCAGCCAGGCGATCAGCGAGCTCGACACGAACCCCCTCGAGGCGTCGCTCAACATCAAGGCGAAGGACCCGAGCCAGTACGGCGCGATCGACCAATACCTCAGCTCGTCGTCGCTCTCGCAGTACATCGACTCGATCAGTTATTCCCAGAACCAGAGCGTCATCAACCGCCTCGCGACGATCGTGCGCGACGTGAACGTCGGCGGCTGGGCGATCACCATATTCCTCGCGCTCGTGGCAGGACTCGTCGTGTTCAACACGATCCGGCTCGCCATCTACTCGAACCGCGAGGAGATCGGGATCATGCGCCTCGTGGGCGCCTCGAACCTGCTCGTGCGCGGGCCGTATATCGTGGAGGGAGTGCTGTGGGGCGCGATCGCGGCGGTCGCGTCGCTCATTCTTGTGGCGCCCGCGGTGTACTTCGTATCGCCCTATCTCGCGGCATTCATCCCGGGCCTCGATATTTTCCAGTATTTCTACACGAACATTGCGTTTCTCTTCCTCTACCAATTGCTCTTCGGATGCGTGATCGGCGTCTTTTCGAGCTCGTGGGCGGTGCAGCGCTATCTCAAGAACTAAGGCGCTCGGGCGGACGGTGCGCGGCGCGGCGAGCGTCTCCCGCGCCCTGAACTGCCGCACGCGTTTCCCGTAATGGAACACGATACCCTACATAACGACGAGCCTCCCATTCCCGTGGAATCCACGGAAGGGGGATCCGCGGACGGATCCGGATCTTCGGACGCGCCGGTGCCTGCGCATACGCCCGCGCCGGAACCTCCTCCGGTCCCCGTGGAGGCGGATGCGCCCGACGAAGCGCACGTGCAGCGCGTGGTCGTCGTGCCGGACACGAAGGCCGCCGTACGGCGGAAGCGCACCGCGCGCCTGCGGCTCATTATCATCATTGCCGCGCTCGTCATGGTGGGCGCCGCGGTCTGGACGTTCCGTAATTTTTCCTCCGCGCCGCTCGAGAAGATCGCCTCGTTCGAATCGGCCGTCACAAGCGAGGTGCAGAGCGGATTTTCCTCCTTCCCGCAGCAGAACGTCATCGCGCCCCGCGGCAGGCTCACTCCGGCCCAGGCGACGCTCGATGTAAAAGGCGTGATCGCCGACACGAATACGGAGCGCAGCACGCATGGCGGCCTCCCCGCGCTCCAGGAGAACGCGACCCTCGATGACATCGCCACGCTCCGCCTCGACAACATGTTCGCGCACCAGTATTTTGCGCACGTGTCGCCGACGGGGGAGAGCGCGCTCACCGTGGCCTCGAGCGTGGGGTATGACCATATTGCGCTCGGCGAGAATCTCGCCGAAGGCTGGTTCAACGGCGATCAGGGGCTCCTCGACGCCTGGATGGCGTCGCCCGGCCACCGTGCGAACATCCTCGACACGCACTATACGCAGATCGGCGTCGCGGCGCGGGAAGGCATGTTCCAGGGACGGGAGACGTGGATCGCGGTGCAGGTGTTCGGCAAGCCCGCCTCCGCGTGCCCCGCGCCGCCCGATCCCGCGCTCCGCACGGCCATCGCGAACGCGCAGAACGCGCTCACGCAGATGGGAACGTCGCTCCAGACGATGAAGGCGGAGATCGATGCGATGAGCCCTCCGTCCGGAAGCGTCTATAACCAGAAGGTTTCCGATTACAACACGCTCGTTTCCGAATACAACGTGCTCGCCGCGCAGACGAAGACCGAGATCGAGCGCTACAACGGCGCCGCAGCGGCGTACAATGCGTGCCTCTAGGCGCGGCCGCATGAGGGAGCATCTGCGCCGTGCGGGGACTCCCGGGAAAGTGATACAATAGGGGCAATGGCCAAAAGCCCCCAATCTACAGCAGCCAAAGATCCCGCGGCGGAATTCACGCGTCGCTATGGCATGCTAAACCCAAAACAGCGCGAGGTGGTAGAGGCGATCAAAGGACCCGTTATGGTGATCGCGGGTCCTGGCACGGGAAAGACGGAAATTCTGGCGATGCGGGTGGGTAATATTCTCAGGAAGGACGAGGATGTTGCGCCATCTGAAATTCTTTGTCTTACCTTTACCGACGCCGCGGCATGGAATATGCGTAAACGCCTCGCAGAATTCGTCGGTCGTGACGCATATCGCGTAGCGATTCATACGTTCCATAGTTTTGGTGCGGAAATCATCAATCGATATCCCGAGCGATTTTATGGGGGGGCGGCATTTTCTCCTGCGGACGATATTACCCAAATTGAAATTCTCGAGTCTATTTTTAAGGAGATGGATCATGACGATCCATTAAAAGCGCGAGATAATAATAACCGCTTTGTCTATCTTTATCCGGCAAGGCAGGCAATAGATTCGCTCAAAAAAGCGGGGCTTACCCCCGAGGAATTCGAAGCGATCATCAGCAATAATGAAACTACGGCGAAAGAAATCGAGGCGCTGATCGCCCCCGTGTTCGGCGAAAGAGTCTCCAAAAAACTGATGCCCCAGATGAGGGAGGCTCTTGGGAAAATACGGTCAATAAAAACCGGTCCGCTCCCCGGTGGATTCAGGTCGCTCCCCGTTGCATTGGGCAATTCACTTGAGGAAGCTTTGGATGAGGTCGATGCGACGGGGAAAACATCGGCGCTTACTGCCTGGAAATCTCGCTGGACCGAGAAAGGGGAAGACGAAAAGACGCATTTCGCTGATAGCATGCATGCGGAAAAGATACTCTCGTTCGCCCGATTGTATCGCGCGTATTGCGCGCTCATGCATAAAGAGGGATATTTCGATTTCAATGACATGATTCTCGATGTGCTCGCGGCATTCAAGAAGGATCCTGCGCTTCGCGCTGAAATTGCGGAACGTTATAACTATATTTTGGTGGATGAATTTCAGGACACGAATAACGCGCAATTGCAGCTCGTAGAGTGTATTGCGGCATATCATGGGAGCGGCGATAACGCGGCCCCGAACGTGATGGCGGTGGGAGATGATGATCAGGCAATTTTTAAGTTCCAGGGTGCCGAGATAGAAAATATCCTTCAGTTTACCGAGAAGTTCCCCAATACTCAATTTATCGTGCTTCC
>JAKABL010000036.1 GCA_021801885.1 bacterium | reverse complement strand
TCCGGAGATCCCTTCGGCTCCCTCCCCGTGGACCCCACGAACCAGTCAAGCACCGGCCTCTACTACACCTATGCGACGAACGGATCCCAATACGAGCTGACGGCAAGCATGGAGTCGGAGAAGTATGGGACGACCTACGCCTCGATCACCGGTGATCCCGGCTTCCTCACAAAAGGTACCAACCTTACGCTCAATCCCGTCAATTACAATCTGAGCAATCCATTGAACGCGGGCCTTGTTGCGGAGTGGTCTCTTGATGAGGGCGCCGGCACTATTGCCTATGACAATTCAGGTCATGGCAACACCGGTACTTGGTACGGCACCCAAGCGGGGACCAGCGGCTACTATACCGCAGGCCATACCCAACCATGGGCGGGCTACTTCGATGGGAGCACGGATTACCTTCCGGTGGGGAATGCTACGGGGATTCTTAATGTCACGAGTACATTTACATTTTCTGCGTGGATCAATATTCACGCATATCCTCCCTCGGGAGGTATTTCGGAAATATTCGACAAGGGATGGAATGGTTCAGTGACGCAGTATGAATTGGCGCTAAACAATGACCAGGGAGGATGTGGTACGAATCCGGGTGCGTTGCAGATTGATATTTATGAGGGATTTGTCTGCACAAAAGCAGCCTATCCCTATTCCAATCTTGCGCTGAATACCTGGTATTTCGTCGCGGGAACATTTAATGGAAGTGAATATGCGCTCTATGTTGACGGGGTCCAGGTGGCAAGTACGACGAGCGATCTTGGGCCACCCGCATCGGGAGAGATGCCGGTGATCGGCGGATATCAATCGTCGGGAAATTATGGAGCTGATTTTTCCGGGCTCATCCAAAGGGTGCGGGTGTATACGCGCGCGCTTTCTCTCGCGGAGCTCGCGGATCTTTATAATGGCGGGCGGTAGCATCGACGGTGTGATATAATGCCCATAATCGTTGCAAAACTTCCATGAAGTTGATATTTGTGAACCCTCGAGAGCTCAAAACCCACGAACGGACGGGGATTCTGCGCTTCGTCGCGGCGTTCGTGATGATCGTGAGGGAAGGTGCCATCATAAACCCTCTCCTTATTGATGAAGAGACAAAAACGATCCTCGACGGGCACCATCGCCACGCGGTGGCGCGCCTTCTTCGTTTGAGAAAGGTGCCGTGCTGGGCGGTATCCTATCTGGACGACGGTGCGATCGAGGTCGAGCCGCGCAGAAGGGACATTCCCGTGAGCAAGGAGGATGTGGTGCGGCGCGGGACGAGCGGCAAGGTATATCCCAAAAAAACGACACGCCATAAGTATAAGGTCCCTTCCTCGCGGCCGTTTACCCTAAGAGAACTTCGCTATGGGATTGGCGTTGACGATGCGATAGAATGAATCTATGACACGAACGATTATTGCGGCAAATTGGAAAGAGCATCCGGTGACCATGAAGGATGCGCGGCGGCTTTTCGATGCGACGATGCGCGCAGCGGTGGCATCGCCGCAGGCGGAGGTCCTCGTATGCCCACCCGCGATATTCCTCGAAGAACTCGCGGCGCGTATGCCTCGCGGCGCACGGAACGCGTCTCTTGGCGCCCAGGATGTCTTCTGGGAGGAGGAAGGTGCGTTCACCGGGAGCGTGGGACCGCGGATGCTCAAGGCGATCGGCGTTCGCTACGTCATCATCGGACATTCGGAGCGACGGCGCGTCTTCGGAGAAACGGATGCGATAGTCAATAAAAAAGTGCGCGCCGCGTATGCCGGCGGACTTATGCCGATCGTGTGCGTGGGTGAACCTCCGGAGGTCCGCAGAAAGGGTGTCGCGGCGGCGCGACGGCATATCGCGCAGCAGCTTGCGCGGGGATTGAAGGATGTGTTTTCGCGGGGGTCGCACGAATCCGGCGCACGCGGCATCATCGTGGCCTATGAGCCCCTTTGGGCGATCGGATCGGGAAAGAATGACAGTCCCGTAGATGCTGCGGCAATGGCGGCATTCATAACGTCATCCATAAAGCGCCCTTCCGCAAAAGTGCTCTACGGCGGTTCTGTGGATTCCGCGAATGTCCGGGAATATGTACAATTAAAGGAGATTGACGGGGCGCTCGTGGGGGGCGCGAGTCTCGTGGCGAAGGAGTTCGCCGCACTCATCCGGCGGTCCCTCGCAAAATAAAAGTCGAAACTATAGTGTAGAAATAATTACAGTACCACTACTATGAATGAAGCAAAACTTTGGTTTTGGATCCTGATCGACGCTGCTCTTGCCGCGCTCGTGATTTTCGGCGTCACCGTAGGCATGCCGGCGCTTGTGAAATATGGGAATGCGCTTACCCCCGCACGCACGGTGACCGTGACGGCGCAGGGCAAGACGACGGCGACGCCCGATATGGCGGAGCTTACGTTTTCCGTCGTGACGCAGGGCACCGACCCGCAGACGCTCTCGGATAACAACAATACGCAGATGAATTCCGTCATGCAGTTCCTTGAAGGGCAGGGGATCGCGACGAGCGATATTCAGACCGTGGCATATAATCTTCAGCCGAACTACCAGTATCCGAAGACCGGTACGCGCGGCGTGATCAGCGGCTATACGCTCACGCAATCGGTGCAGGTAAAAATCCGTGATCTCACGAAGGTTGCGACGGTGATCGGCGGTCTTGCTCCGCTTGGGGTAAACCAGATCGGGAGCATAACGTTCACCTTCAGCAATGACACCAAGGTGCTTGCGATGGCGCGTGCCGATGCGCTTGCGAAAGCGGGCGCGGAAGCGGCGCAGATGGCCCAGGCGGCCGGCATGCCGCTCGGAAGCGTGGTAAGTATCACGGAGAACCATTATATCCCCGGCCCGCAACCCATGTATGCGGCGGCATCCGGACTTGGCGTTTCGACCGCCGCGGTGGCGCCGAACATCCAGCCCGGTTCCGAGGATGTGACCGATACGGTGACCGTGGTCTACGCCCTCCAGTAGGCGGGAGCTTGCATAACGGCATAGTATGTGCTATGCTTATGACGAACGAGATGCGAGTATACCTCGACGATGATATCGACCGAGGCATATCCCACACGATTCTGTTTGGCCAGGCCGCCCGAAAGGGCGGTTTTGGTTTTTATGGTATACTGGTACAGGAGCCGGCTGTTGAGCACTCGTTCAAACAAACAGAACCGGAGGTCACCACGGCCGCTCCGCCGAGCGTCAGGATCCGCCCTACGGTGGATGCGGGCGTTGGGCGGAGCGGCTTTTGCATAGAGAGAGACGCGAAGCGTTCTTTCGGATGAATCAATGTAATTGATGGTATCGTGTATGAAATTCAGGGAAAACGTATCACTTGCCCGTTATAGCCATCTGAAGATCGGGGGACCCGCCCGGTTTTTTTTCGAGGCAAAGACGGAGCGCGATATCGTGGAGGCCCTCGCCGAAGCGAAACGCCGGCGGCTGCCCATCTTCGTCCTTGCCGGAGGGACGAATCTTTTGATCGACGATAAAGGGTTTGCGGGACTTACCCTTCGTCCCATGGTCTCCGGGATCCGCCGTCTGCGTGGCGTCCGGCCTTCGTCGGCGCCCGGCGAGGTTCTCGTGGAGGCGGGTGCGGGCGTCGCGATGGCCGATCTCGTGCGGTTTGCCTCGACGCATGGATTTGCGGGGCTTGCATGGGCGGGAGGGCTCCCCGGTACGGTTGGCGGCGCGGTCCGGGGCAATGCGGGATGTTTCGGCGGAGAGATGAAGGATGCGATCGTGAGCGTGCGCAGTGTCGATGTCCGTACGCGCGCGGGCGTCACGCGTACCGCGAAGGAGTGCAGGTTCGGATATCGTGACAGCGTGTTCAAGAAGAAAGAGCGGCGCAAGGGAGGGGGAGAGATCATCACCGGAGTGACGTTTCGGCTCGTGAAGGGCGACAGGTCCGCCATTGCGCGTGCAGTGCGGGAAAAGATCGCGTATCGCGCCGCGCATCAGCCGCTTGATTATCCAAACATCGGAAGTATCTTCAAGAACGTGCCGCTTGAGACGTTATATCCAAAGACGTCGGCGAACTATCGCGTGGCGATTGCCGCGGGAGAGCTTACGGTGCGGGGCGTACGGTGCGGCGTGAAGACCGATCCGTTCCCGGTGATCGCGGCCGCGCGGCTCATCGCCGAGAGCGGTCTCCGCGGCGTGAGCATGGGCGGTGCGATGGTTTCCGTAAAACATCCGAACTTCATTGTGAACGCGCTCGGCGCCGATGCATGGGACATCGCGGTGCTCATACGCCTCGTGAAGGAGGTGATATGGCGGCGTTTCGGCGTGCGATTAGAAGAGGAGGTGCAGGTTGTATATAATGAAGGTATATGAACATTATCACCAAAAAAACCCTCGACGTGACGGAGGCGCTCGAGACGTATATTGACGAGAAATTCAGCACACTCACCAAGCTTGTGCAGAGCTTCGATGAGGGTGCCGAGGGCGGGCTTACGCTCCGCGTCGAAGTGGCGCGCGCGACCGCGCACCACAAAAAAGGCGAACATATCTTTACCGCGTCGGCGCTGCTCCAGCTTCCGGGACGCGATCTGCGCGCGGAGGCCTCTGCCGATGATGCGCGTGTCGCGATCGATCGTGCGCGCGACATTTTGCGCGAAGAAGTCGAAGCGTATAAGGCGAAATATTTGGAACACTACCGCAGCGCGAAGGAGCGGTGATCGATCGTGCCGCATCGCGGCGCGACGAGAGGGGGGAGTTATCCACAGATTTGCGAAAAATCGTAAATCGCGTTTGCTATACTGAATACAGAGATAGCAAACCACAATGCTTTGGCTTGGATCGATCGAGCGTGTCGAACGATCTGAGAAAAGAATTGGAGTGGTCGCAACCCAATTATAAAAATTATCACCATATTCACTACCATGGCGGTAAAGAAAAAGAAGGCGGCGAAGAAGACCGTAAAGAAAGCCGCGAAGAAGAAGGTCGCGAAGAAGGCCAAGCGCCGCAGATAGTTTTCCAAAAGACCCGCACTTCTTTCCGAGCATCGAGGGCGATGTTCCGAAAGCAGTGCGGGTTTTTGGTACGCGTATGATTGGAAATCCTGGGGAAAATATTATATAATAGGGCGTATGTTCGAGGCATTAAAAAAAGCGTTCCAAGGCCGTTCTATGGCTGATTTTGGGCGCATTGTGGAGGATATCGGCGGGCGCGAAGCAGAGCTTTCCGGTCTTTCCTCGGAGGCGCTCCATGCGAGGGGATTGGCACTCAGGGATAACGTGCGTGCCGCGGACGAGGCTGCGCGGAAGGCCGTGCTCGATGAGGCGCTCCCGGAAGCGTTCGCATTGGTGCGCGAGGCGGCCAAGCGCAATCTCGGACAGCGGCCGTTCGATGTGCAGCTCATGGGTGGTATCGCATTGCATCGCGGCGCCGTGGCCGAAATGATGACGGGTGAAGGTAAAACCCTTGCGGCCGTCGCCCCCGTATACCTGAACGCGCTCGAAGGCGCAGGCGTGCATGTGGTCACGGTGAATGAATATCTCGCGCGTCGCGACGCCGTATCGATGGGAAGCGTGTATCGCGCGCTCGGTCTCACCGTCGGGGTCATCGTGCCCGGAGGCGCGTTCCTGTACGATCCTGAATGGAACATCTCCCAGGAAGCACAATCGACCGCAGGGGCGCTCATCACGCAGGAAGAGCGGACCACGGGGAACTTTATTGTGCAGCAGGAGTTCCTTCGTCCCGTCACGCGCCGCGAGGCCTATATGGCGGATATCACCTATGGCACGAATCACGAATTCGGGTTCGACTATCTGCGCGATAATCTCGTGCAGCGCCTGGAGGAGCGCGTGCAGCGCAATCACCATTACGCCATCATCGACGAGGTGGACAGCATTTTGATCGACGAGGCGCGCACCCCGCTCATCATTGCGGCGCCGGATGCGCAATCGAGCGAGTTCTATCGTACGTTCGCGCGCGTGGCGGCACGGCTCGAAAAGGAGAAGGATTTCGAGGTGGATGAAAAGCGCCGCACGGTCGCCATCACCGACGAGGGGATCGAAAAGGTGGAAAAGGCGATCGGCGTGCAGAACATCTATGCGCCGGAAAATATTCGGCTCGTCCATTATCTCGAAGAAAGTGTGAAGGCGCATGCGCTGTTCCACAAGGACAAGGACTACGTCGTGAAGAACGGCGAGATATTCATCGTGGACGAATTCACCGGGCGCCTGCTCGTCGGCAGGCGCTATCAGGCGGGCCTCCATCAGGCCATCGAGGCGAAGGAGGGCGTGCAGGTGAAGGAGGAGTCGCGTACCTATGCGAAGATCTCCATTCAGAACTATTTCCGCATGTATCGGAAGCT